>NZ_JBFANF010000001.1:0-248584 GCF_040674675.1 Dactylosporangium sp. NPDC049742
GTTCATCCCGCGAGGCGTATTCTCGGCGGGATGATCAGCGTCAACCCACGCCTCGTCCGAGACGACAAGCCGGTCGAGCGGGCGACGTCCCTCGCCAGCGCCCGACCACATGTCACGACGGGTAGCCGCCGGACAACAGCCGGCGCGGCAGGACCGCCGCCGCGTCACCGTCCCAGGGACAAAAGCAGGGGCGCCACCGGCCATGACAGCTGGTGACGCCCCTGTTGATGCCGCGCGCCCGAAGGGACTCGAACCCCTGACCTTCTGATCCGTAGTCAGATGCTCCGGGCAGAATTCTACTTTTACATCGTCTCACGGAATCGTGTCGTTTCGCAAGGGCTTTTTACTCGAACGGTGCGGCGCGTATCCGCAGGTCCACGCGATCTCCCTGTCCGTCGGCGCAGCCAGCCTCGCGGGCGCTCGACGTCCGTGCTGGTTTGGTGCGGGTTGTGCTCGACGGTTGCGCTACGTCCGATCACGCTAGGAACACATCGCGATCCCACGACCGGTCCGCGTCGAATCGCAACCGCCCATCCGGCATGGCCGCGGACGAGACGATCCACGAGACGTCGGCGATGCCCCGACCGGCCATGATCGGGTGATCGGGTGATCGGGTGAGCACACATGCCGATGTGCGAGCACGTGATCTTGGCCAGTTGGGTGATTCTGTCCGTGGGACTGGCGTACCGTGCGCCGGTGGGATTCTTCGGGACGTTCGTACTGGCGCAGTCGGACCGCCTCCTCACCGATGAGGAGGCGGTGCTCGGCTTCGGATATCAGCATGAACATCTGTACGAACTCGGCGAGGGATGGCAACTGCTGGAGACTCGGGGTATTCGGGACCCGCAGGACTTCGCTGCCGCCAGTGAGCAGTTCGTCGCCGCCACCGGTGCCAGCGTGTTGGCCGCGTACGTGAACGACAGCGACTGCATCGGCGTCCACGGGCGGACACCCGACGGCTGGACCACGTCGTTCCACCTTCCCGTCGACGAGGCGCCGTGCCCGTACCGGCACCGCCCACCACTGGGGCCGCGAACGAGGGAGGCTGTTGCCGCCGATCTCGAGCAGTGGGCGGGTGCCGTCGGGCTGACTGCTGTCCCGGAGCAGGTTCGGGCCATCGCGGCGTACGACTATCGCGGCAATTCCGGCTGGGGCCACGAGCTGCCGCTCGAACTGCTGCCGGCGCTCGGTTTGCCCGAGTCCGCCGAACCAAGCCCAACTGTGATCGACCTTGAACAGCTGCCGTGGTGCGCATTCGTCGGTTCAAGCGGTCTGGCACGGCAGGCGTCAGACCGCAGGAGCTACCGCGACAGCCGCACCGCACCGGACAGCGGAGTCTTCGGCCCGGAGCGCGAATGGGAACGCGCAGCAATCGCGCTTGAGGCCGACATCTGGGCCGTCCGGCATCGCCAGAACTCCGACACCACGACCTTACGAGAAGACGCCGAACGGCTGCTCGATGCCTGCCGAAAAGACGAGAAAGCAATGGTGTACCGCTGGCGCAGCTGAACTCCCGGCCGTCATCGACGCCGTTTCCATCCAACGCCCCGCAACGCGCCGCTCCGGACGAAACCTGCGTCACCGAGGGAAGAGGCCATCCGCCCGAAGCTGGGCACCTTTACCTCTACGCAGCTCGAGAGTGTCGGGCGATCATGGCATCCGCACATGCCGCCGTCCGTGTGGTGACTCGCTGATCGACTATCACGCTTCGTAACGGTCGAAACGGGGCGGATCGGTGGGTTGGGTACGTACCACGTGCCGAGCTGGCGGCGCGGTTCAGGTCGAGCGGTCCACGCGAGGTATGACGGCGTCGATGGGTTGAGTCGGGCCGTTCTGAGCCTCGTACCAGTCAGCGACGTTGAAGACGCAATGACAGCTGCTGCAGATCGCATCGCCGAATAAGTACGTCAATCCGTCCGCCAGGACCGGATTGCGGCAGGCGATGGCGGTGTCGTACATCCATCGACGGAACTCGTACAGGCTCGCAGGTGGCGCCGGCCGCAATGGTTGACGCAGGATATCGCCCTCTCCGTCGTCGCGGATCGCAGAGTAGTGGCCGTAGTCGCCGATTACGATCATGAGCGGCGTCTCGCACTGCGGGCAATGAATCTGGTAGTGCTCGTCGGTGTAGTCGAGGCTGATCGTCGCCCAGAATGTGTAGCCAGCGAACGCGCATGTGGCCTGGAACGCTCGCAGCAGTTGGCCGCCGGACATGCTCGGCAGTCGGCACGCGGCCAACTGGTGCAGGGCGGCAAGGGCTGCCGGGTCCGCCCGCACGAGATCGTCGTCCCGGTGGTACCGGTGGAGCGTCATCACGATCATTGCAGCGAGATCGATCGCGTCTGTACGGTGTTCCGCTTCGCCAGACTGCGCCAACGCGCTCAGCCGCGGCAGGGCGGCGAAGCCGGCCGAGTACCAGCACTCCGCCTCGACGATGAGCAGCTTGTCGAGTTGCTCCCACACGGCGGTGCTCGGCTCCCGCTCCGCCCGGTCCAGCAACTCCGCGACCTCGACACCCGGGTCCAGCAGCTCCGGCCAATCGATCACGGCTACAAGTAAACACGACACGAGACGAGTGAGCCGCCACGTTTGACCTCGTGTAGTGGCAGCGCACAGGCGTGCGCTCGTGCCGCTGTCGGCGCGTTCGCGGCTTGATCGCGTTCTCGGACATGCCGCGAATCACGCGTCCGTGTCGCCGCTGACGGTCCTGCTCCGATTTGGTCGCTTCGCCGGCCTCGTCGATGCGTTGCGAAGACCGGCCGCTGAGCTCGCACCCGTTCGCCGCGCACACATGCAACTCAAACTGGACGCCCGACCACTGATCATCCGCTACTGCGGCGCTGATTGGCGGACGCGGTCGCGGCATTCGTGATCACGCGCGAACGCCGTCCTGCGGCACCGTCCGTGACGCTGCGGTGCTCTCGCGCTGGGCTACTGCGTTTCAACTACCGATCCTGGAACGCCGCTCTCGATAGAACGTCACGACGGTGGCGGGTATGACGGCAATCAGAGCGATGAACGCCCCGGCGAAGAGCGCCACTGACCCCAGTGGCCACGATTCCATTTCTCGTCCCGCCTTCTCGGCCTGTTCGACCAGGGCACCGATCACCATCACCCCGCCACAGCACAGCAGGCCGGACAGGAGCAGTCCCGAGCAAAGCACCATCACCCACTTGCGTGGTGCCATCCCGACAGACCCTCCACGCTCCGTCGATCACAGTGACGGCAGATCTTCGCACGATGACGACGCCATGCCAAGATCCGGCAGGGCGGTCCTGTGGCTGACCAGCGGGCCGATCCGCCATCGCTACCGCAGCGCGCTCTCTGCCGCCGTTGGTGCGTGGCGGCCGGTCCATGCACGTCACAGCGAGTGACCAGCGCGGCGAGACCAAACTTCCTGCCCTGCCGATGTGGGCGCACCTGATCGTGATTGGGCGGCGGGCCGGTTGATCGGGCCTCACGCTCGCCGGTGCTCGCGATGCGGAATCGATCGGAACGCCGTGGCGACCCAGATGCCGAGACCGCCGACCAGTGTCATGAAGCCAGCCGGTATAAGGAGGTAGCTGGTGGCGAGGTTCGAGTCGTCGGTGTTGCCGTCGTTGGTCACGAATTCGTCGGGGTCTTGCGGGTCAACCCAGATCCGCAGCGTCGGCCCAGGTGGTTCGGCGCACCCGCCGCTGCCGCCGCATCGAGTCTGGGACGAATACCGCACGCCGTTGTAGGTGTACGTCAGCCTGATGTAATCTGCCGCTGCGTTGCTGCGCTGCTGCGTGGACCAACTGGTGATCGAGGCGTCGACGGCCACTCCGGTGGCACGCAGCCGTTCAGCTTTATCGTGGTTCCGCGACAACAGGATCGGCGTCCCGCCAGCGAGCGCCAGTCCCGCAACGAGCATCACGACAGCGAGCGCGAGTAGCCCCCGGTTCGGCCGTATCCGCTGATCGCCTCGGCCGTTCATGACGACATACAGTGCAATGGTGCAGGCTGCCACGGTGCAGGGATCACAAACAACGCCACGATCGACCTCCTGCCACGACGGTAGACCGTTGCTGCAATACGCGCTCATGCCGCTGACCAGGCGCGCCGGGCTACCGGACTCGAACCGGCTCATACCTTGCGGTCGTTAGCAAAAAGCTAGTAACGGACTTTCCCATCCGCCTTTGCCCGGCGCACCCGCCAAGCGTACTTGCGACCGCCGGATGCATGTCGGTTCCGAGCCACGCTCACATGCCGCTGACGGCGCGTGCCGCCCAGCCGTTGCCCGCCACAGACGGTAACCGCCTCGTCGAGATCAAGGCGCACTGTCCTGCCGATGAGTGCTCAGCTGATCAAGGTCGGACACTGGGGCTTCGGACGCTAGCCGGCTGCCCGTAGTCAGGTCGGTCCGCGACCAGCAGGGCCGCTATCGTGGTGAGCATTCGGGTCTGCGCTCGGCCGTTCGGCACTGCGGTCATGGCGGTGATCGCCCGGCTCAGCACCGGTGCGCGGTGCGCGTGCGGGAGGGCACCGGCCAGGCGGAGCAGGAGGTCGGTCCGGTCCTCGATCGGGTCGATCGTTGCTGTGGTGAGGAGCGCGGTGTGCGCCACGGCGGGCTGCCGGCTGGGTGGTAGGTGCGGCAGGATCGCGACAAGGGTTTCGACGCGCAGCTGCGGATCCAGGAGATCGGTTGCGGCTCTGACCGCGTGATCGATGCGTGTGGCGCCGAGGTGTGGTGCGATGCCTGCGAGCGCTTCGCTGCGATGTGTGTCGTCGGTAAGCGCCAGCACCGCGGCAAGGACCTCGTCGAGGCGGTCGCCGCTGAGGTGGGCGGCAAGGTGTTCGATGCCGTCGCAGAGTGCGAGCGGGTGGTGCTGCGGGTCTGCCATGCGGAATGCGTCGTTCAGCTGGTCCGGGGTGAGGTGGGGGGCGAGGACGCCGAGGCGCTGCCCCCATTGGCGGTCATTGACCTGCCCGAGCAGGGACACCGCGCTGACCGCGGCGGCGTTACGGTGCCCGGCCGGAAGGTAGGGCACCAGCCCGGCCAGTTGGTCCGCCACATACCGAGGGAGCCGGACGCCGGTCAGGGCGTCGCCGAGGCGGTGTGGTGCGAGGTATTCGGCGACCGCGGCGGCGAGCCGGTCCGGAGCTGCGTATGGGGCTACGGCGGCAAGCCACGAGTGCGTGTGGGTGTCGATGTCTGCGGCGTCGGCGTCCAGCACCAAGGCCACCTGATCTTGGTCGAGCAGCGGAAGCAGGTCGCGCAGCGCGATGCCCCGCAGCGTGTCGTAGGCGTCCGCGGCGGTGACCGCGGCGAGCGCGGCGGTGATCGCCGCCTGACGTCGTGGTCCGGGCAGGTGCGGGGCGATCCCGGCAAAGGCCCGCGCGCGGGCGCCGCCGTGGTCGATCGCGTGGGCTGCGGCCTCCACCGCGGCGAGATGCTCGCCGGTCACCACCGAGGCCAGGCCCGTCAACGTGACGGCTCGGAGGTTCCCGTCGGCGATGGCGCAGATCGTCGTGACGGTCTCGTCCAATAGCCGGCCCGACAGAAATTTCGCGACCCACGTGAGCAGGTGCGCGCGCAGCGCCTGGTCGCTGACGCCGCCAGCAGCTGCGGCGGTGATCCGCTCCAGTTGCGTTGGGGTGCACCAGGGTGCGAGGTTCACCACCGCGCTGGACATGACGAGCGTCATCGGGTGCGCGCGTTCGGTGGCCGCGGTGGCCGCCTCGACCGCCACGTTACGGTAGGTCTCCGGCAGGTGTGGTAGCAGCGAGGCCAGCCTGACCAGTCGGTTGTCGGGCGTCGGCAGGCGCAGTGTGCCGGCCAGGATTCGGTGCAGTTGCTCTGGTGTCGCCCGTGGCGCGATGGCGTCCGTGATGCGGCATCGATCCAGCTCGTCTTCGAATTCGAGGCCGACCTCCAACACTACGGCCAACTGATCGTCGGTCAGGTACGGCACGAGGCCGATCAGGGCCGTCGCACGGTCGGCGCTGGAGGACCGGTTCAATGCGAACGTCACCAGGCCCTGCACGGTGGTGGCGGTCTCGCCGTCGCCTGGCACGTCGGGGCGATCCGATGCTCTCACCCGGTGATCATGGTGGCTGCGCCGGCTGATGCCAAGCCCGGCGCAGCCTGTGTTGGGTCAGCGGCCGATTCCCGATGTCCGCGCGTAGCGCGTGTGCGGCAGGCGGATCGACGAAGCCGTCATCGGTGACGGTGATCTGAGCCCGCTCCCGCAGCTACCCCCGTTGGACCGTAGTGCTAGGCAGCCGCTTCCTCGACGAGCCGGCCAGCCATTCCCACAGCCTTACCGAGCTGTGAACCCAGATCCAACAACGCTGACGGTAAGCCGCCGATCTACAAATCCTCATCTGCCGCTGGTCGGGCGCGGCAGCCCAGCGGCCAGCCACACAGTGAGCCTTTTCCAACCTCATCCCGGCTGTTCTTCGACGTGTTGAAGGACGAGGATCGCGGCGGTCAGTGCGGTGGCTTGTTGTGGGCAGCAGCGCAGTCGACGGAGGAGCCGCCAGGTCTTGAGGGTGGCGTTGGCACGTTCGCCGATGCCGCGGATCTGGTTGTGGCTGTGGTTGCAGTCCCGCATCCGGGCCGGTAGGTCGCGGCCGTAGTGTGGCACGCCGATCGCGCCGCCGGCGCCGCGATATGCCTTGTCGGCCAGGGTCGCGACGGCGGCGCTGGTCAGTGCGGCGATGATGCCGTGGGCGCGGGCGGCGGTCAGGTCGTGGGTCGCGCCGGGCAGTGCCGGTGACAGCCAGACGAGCCGGCCGTGCGGATCGGCGATGACCTGTACGTTCACGCCGTGCCGCTTGTGTTTGCCCGAGTAATGGAGTCGGTCTTTATGCCCGCGGAGGCGGTCGATGGCGATCAGGGTGCCGTCGAGGATGACGTATGCGAGCCGGCGGATGCGGCGCATCGCCTCGATCAGCGTCGGTGCGGTGGCGGCGAGCAGGTCGACCGCTTCGCGGATGTACCGCCAGGCGGTGGCCACGCCGATGCCGAACCCGGCTGCGAGCTGGGCGTAGGTGTCGCCGCTGCGGAGGTGGGCCAGGGCGAGGAGGGCTTGCCGGCCGGGGTCGAGGCGTCGCCACCGCGTACCCAGCGTCTGTCGATGGTTGCGGATCAGGGTGGTGAGGTGGTTGAGGCTGCGGGTAGACAACGAGATCGCCGACGGGTAGGACAGCATCGAAAGGCTCCGCGGGAGGGCAGCGTCCTGGTCGATTGCTGTCTTACTGGGGAGCCTCTCCCCGTCTTGCCGCCAGCCTATGTCCTTCCGACGGCACCTCGCCTGACCAGCAGGATCAGACAGATTTACCTCCACGAGCAAGCCGACCCCTGTCTTGAACCGAAAGGACCATCAATGGTCAGTGAGCGGAAGCCGCCGACGGTAGTGAAGGCGATGCTGTGCGGGCGGGCGCCGCTGGGTGACGAACAGTTCGCCGGGACCCTGCGGGGATGGTTCGAGACCACCCTCGCAGGCCCGGCTGGCCCGTTGTGGCAACGACTGATCGCCCGGCCGGTCCAGCCGGGCGACGCCACCAGCGTGACCGGCTCCTCGGTGAGCGACGCCACCTGGTCGCCGAAGCGATACGCCGGCGAGCCTGGCGAGATCTGGGCGGAGTACGGCTTCATCCCGGAAGGGCAGGAGGAAACCGTCGGCGTGCAGCCGTTCACGTTGGCAGGCTGGGCCGACTGCCTCGACAACGTCGGCGTCACCACCGGCACTGCGGAGCTGAGCGTCTTCGAGCTGCAGCGCATGGCACATTTCGTCACGCCAGGACCCCCGGGGATGTTCGTCTCCGCCTCGGTCGACACCGGTGAAGACGGCGCCTTGTGGTACAGCCTGTACCTGACGAGCCCGGCAGAGTGGGCTGGCGCCCTGCTGCCGGTGCTCCGGGCGGCGGCGCAGAGCGGCAACCCGACGTACGGCGAGATCTCCTACGCGGCCAGATTGCAGCAGTCGGCTCGCGAGGTTGCGCTCAACCAGGACGGCGACGCAGAGCTGTTGTCCTCGGAGCGTTCAGCTCGTGGGTACTCGTGGCTGACGGTGATCGCCCAGGATCTCGGTGAACGTCTGGGCGGCGTCGAGGCGCTGCGTGACAGCGGGGCCTTCACCGAGGTCGAGGCGATGCCCGGTGGCGGGTTCTGGTTGCTCGCCACCGACCGGATGGCTGACTACGGACCGGATCAAGCAGACCGCGTATTCAGCGCGCTTCGACCCGTCCTGGATCTCACGAAACCCCCCGAGGCCGAGCGATTCTACGATGAGCCGCGGCTGCTGGCGCCGAAGGATCTCGGCCTGGCGTCGTAAGACTCCACGGAAGGAGTGTCCTTTAGTCGATTGCTGTCTTACCGGGAGCCTCTCCGCGTCTCGACGCCGTGCATGCCCTTCCGACGGCACCCACCTGACCAGCAAGATCAGGTTGGAAAAGGCTCCATGGCTGCGGCCCGGACGGCTCGGCAGAAGTTGGAATTCCCGGATCCGTCTGATCGAGGACGGCGACCGAATTCGACGCGTCCGTCAATCCCGCAACGCAACGGCGCCCTGCAACAGCGTCCGATGGAAGACCACAGGCTTCTCCCTCGCCGACGGCGGCTCGGCTGTCGAAGCTGTCGTCGTCGCACAGCAGCTGTTCCGCGGTCGCATTTAGCGCCTGTGGCGACCGGCGGGGCGCTGGACGCGACCCCACCGCATTCCGTGAGCGCCCACAGCCCGCAACGCATCGACCGGCTGGACGCTCGGATACGTGCGTTTGCTCCGGTGCGGATCGGGGAGAGTTTCCCCCTACGCAACGCGGTCGCGGACAATGGGCCCGATGTGGACCAGGCCCTGTCGGTGATCGGACGGATGTTGGAGGGCTGAGGTGTGGAAACGGACGTCTGCGTCGTGGGCGGCGGCCCGGCCGGGCTGGTCCTGGCACTGCTGCTGGGCCGGCGCGGGATCCGCACGGTCGTGCTGGAGAAGCACGAGACGTTTCTGCGCGACTTCCGCGGCGACACGGTCCACCCGTCGACGCTGCAGCTGATGGACGAGCTCGGTCTGGGTGAGCGCCTGCACGCCCTGCCGCACCGCATTATCCGGCAGTTCCGCTTCACCTACCCCGTCGGCTCCTTCCAGCCGGTCGACTTCACCCGCCTGCACACCCCACACCCGTACGTCATACTCCTACCCCAGTCCGACTTCCTCGAACTGCTGGCCTCCGAGGGCCGTTTCGAACTCCTCCGGCGACACGAGGTACTCGGCGTGCGCCGCTCGGGAGGGCGGATCGTCGGCGTCGACGCCCGCACACCCGACGGACCACTGCGGGTCGACGCCGCGCTAACGGTCGCCTGCGACGGCCGCCATTCAACGGTACGAAGGGATCTCGCCCTTCGCTCGAAGGTCTTCGGCACACCAATCGACGTGCTGTGGTTCAAGCTGCCGAGGAACGACGACGACCCGGTGGGGCTGGTCGGTCGGATCGACAACGGCCGACTGCTCATCGGCATCGACCGCGGCAACACCTGGCAGATGGGATACGTCATACCGAAGGGCAGCGACGACCAACTACGCAGCCGGGGCTTGGCGGCCTTCCGCACCGGGATCGCCGCCGGGGCACCCCACCTGGCCGACCGGGTCGCCGAATTGACGGACTGGGATCAGATCAAAAAGCTGACGGTACGGATGGACCGCCTGTATCGCTGGCACGTGCCAGGTGCCCTGCTCATCGGTGACGCCGCGCACGCGATGTCACCGGTCGGCGGGGTCGGCATCAACCTGGCGATCCAGGACGCGGTCGCGGCGGCGCATGTGATCACGGCCGCCTTCGAGCGAGGCGCCCCACCGACCGAGGACGAGCTCGCCGCCGTCCAGCGCCGCCGGACGTTCCCAACGAAAGGCACGCAGCTCGTCCAGCGGGCGCTGCAGCGCGCCGTGCTCGCACCCGCGGTCTCGGGCCGCCCGACTCGCCCGCCCCTGCCACTGCGGATCATCGACCGGGTACCTGCCTTACGCGCACTCCCCGCGCGGCTGATCGGCATCGGCCTCCGCCCGGAACACGCCCGCTAAGTCAAGATCCACACACACGCAACGACCCCCGACCCGGTGAGTCTCGATCGCCGCCAGCCGCGGCTGCCGCTCACGGTGCACGTTCTGCGCCTACAACGCCGACCTCCCCGGCGGCGGATGGCTGCAACTTTCCGTCCCCGCCGTGGTGAACGACATCGCATTCCTGCACCACCGCACCGGCGCGACCGCCTTCGCATTCACTGACTCCGACTTCGGTGGCACCCGCAAGCACTGCCATCGCCCGCGCCGTCACCAGGCTCGGAGCGCCGTGGTCGTCACCAACGAACCACATCGCCGCGATGCCGTGGTAGACGCGCTGCGCGTCCCTCTGCGGCGTCCGTACCAGCCTGGCCGCCACGAGCTCGTAGTGTCCGCAGCGAAGGTTCCGCATGAAGGCGTGTCCGGCGATGATCGTCTGTGCGGTCCGGTCTGTGCGCAGCCCGCGCATCGGTCTGAGCCGGTGTTTGAGCTGGCTATGATCGGCCTCAATCGGGTTGTTGGCGTACCGCTCGACGTGATGCCACGCCGACGGGACCAGTTCATCGAGCACGGCCGGGTACACCTGCGCCGCGTCGGTGACGACCTCGCTCGACGTCACCTTCAACATGGCCAACGCCCGGCGGAAAAACCTCCGCGATGCAGCGGCGTCACGCCGGGCTGAGACGAGCACGTCGATGACCTGGCCGTACTGGTCGACGGCGCGGTGGACGTACCGCCAGACACCGCCGACCTTGATATACGTCTCGTCGACGAACCACCTATCGCCAGGCGAATGCCGACAGAACCTGGCCGCGTCGGCCAGCAGCGGCGTGAACCGCTGCACCCACCGGAAGATCGTCACGTGGTCGACCTCGACACCACGTTCGAGGAGGAGTTCTGCGACGTCGCGGTAGGAGAGGCCGTACCGCAGGTACCACCGGACCGCCACCATGATCGCCTCTGGCGGGAACCGGAACCCGACGAATGCGGGCTGCGATGGCGAGGGCGGCCGTCGGCTTGGAAGCTTCACTGCTCAAGCCTGCCGCGATCTTGCCGATCGGCGAACGCAACAGAGCCGCGCAGTCGTCCCGGCAGGGACCGGATTGCGTTCAGCCCCGACCGCGTCGCCCGGCCACGGACGACGCGGTCGGTGGCGTGCATGCCTCGGCCGGCCGACGCCGCTGGCCGCCGAGCGATGCTCGCACAGGTCCGGACTGCTACGGGATGTTGTCGTTTCGGTGGCGTTCGATGCATCGACTGGAGCTCAAAAGGACGAGTGATTTTCGTACAAGTCGTCCAGATACGACGGTCGCGGGCGTCAGGGCAGCCGGTCGGCGCGCAACGCGCGCAGCTGCCGGATTCTCAACGGAAGCTGCCGCCCCCACAGCGCATTGAGGACCCCGGAGAGGCTCTCGGGTCCGTCGACGAGGACGTCCGTACCCTCAACCAGGCGAATCTGAATTCGAGGGCTACTCCTGTCAAGACCATCGGTGGCGGCGCGTAGGTTCGAACTCAGCGACGCGATCCGGTCGGCGAGGGCAGCGGTGCCGAGGCTGGCGTAGCTGTTCAGAACCACAGGATCGAAGGCGGCCGTATTGTCGTACCGCAGGTCGGCGGCTGCACCCGGCATGCCGACCAGCGCGTTGGCAACCTCGCTCAGCAGCTCGGTGTTGCGGGCGACGTGCGCGGCGATCAGCCCGGCGGACCAGCCACGGGCCGGCGGTGAGAATCCTCCCTGTCGGAGCTCGGCGACGAACTCTCCGTATCGCTCCTGCAGCATCGGACCGTTGACGAACGCGCTGCCGCCGCGGTACCAGCGGAACCGCGGTACGTACCAGGTCAGCGTGCCCGGCGCTTCGATCCAGGGCAGGCATCCTGCGACCGGCAGGTCGAAGGTCACTCCAGTCGCGATCTCGGCGACCATCGCCGCCACGCCCGGCCAGACCACAACGTCGGACGCGCCGGCGTCGCGGTAGAACAACCGGAGGCAGCCGTTGGCCGGCCCTGGTCGCAGATCCGCGAAGACGTAGTCCCCACCGCGGTCACCCGCGATGGGCAACCACGACGGCAGCCACGCGAACCGGCAGGCAGACCCGGCTGGCTCCTGCTCGGCGTCGGCCACCAGTGCGTCGAAGCGCTCCGGGTCGTCGTGTCCCACGGCGGCGTTCCACCCGTCGAGCAGGATCTCACGATTCTCCAGGGCGGCTCGGGTGGAGTACGGTGAGTGGTGCGGTGGGATCAGACTCAGGGTGCCGTCGACGCCGTCCATCGCACGCCACCAGGATGCGAGGTCGCCGGGTAGGCTCCGCCCGACCGCCGTTTCCACCGCGCGCAGGTCCTCGTTCCGCGCCGGCGGCCGCAGCTGCGACACCGCACCCGGCATGGAACGGTCCAACCAGGCCAGCACCATGCCCAAGGCCGTGCCGCCGTCCGCCATCATCACCTCATCGTCGCAGGCAGCGCACGCAATGCGTGACGTATTGTCGGCACGACCGCGTGTTGTGTCGACAGTGGTGAGAGGTCGGCGGTTACGTCAGGCACGTTCGTTGCGGCGTCAGACCGACAATCTTCCATCCGCTCACCCCGCCTGGTGCGGCGTCAAGGTGGCCGACCACACAAGCATCGCCGACCCGAACCCCGTACAACAGAGCGCCGGTAGGCGCGGCATCGATCCTAGAGGCGAGTCGTGCCACAGCATCAACGAATCCCCGCTGGCGGAGTGCGTTCTGGACCGCGGCGGCTTCCGCTGCCGTCGGTGCGTGGTTCGCCGGCGGCTGGCCGCATCCCGCGACCTGTTCGCAGTAGGTAGCGGTGTCGACGATTGCAAGGATCGAGCGCAGCACCTCGTCGCTCACCGCCGCGTCGGGCAGCGCCTGCCGGGGATCAGCGCTTCCAACCGCGGCGCATCGGGGTCCGTCCGCGGGCGCGGGGCCGATGTGGATACACGAAACGCCGCCGGCCTCCCATCGCCGGACCGGCCACCTTCACTGTGGCGGTCGCCGGTGAGACGGCGTTCTGGCTGGATCTGAACAATCCCCGCAACGACGGCCTACCCGTCGGCGTGGTGCCGGTCGTCGAAGCCCTTGGAACTGGGGGATCAGGACTGGTATGCGCCTGCGCTCGCGCTGGCCGAAATACTCACAGGCGTCCGGCTGACCGATGAGTTTCTTGCTGGCACGTTCACTGTCCTGCTGCTGGCGAAGGAGTAGTCACGTCCGCACGCGCGGGTCCTGGTCGCTGTCGCGTACCTCGCGGCCAACTCCGGTAGTGTCGCTGCTCGGCCGCATGATCGAGTGCGCGGTCATCGGCTACTTGTTTACTTGGATCTACGACCTCAGCCCGGCCAGGCTGGGTCGAGGTGATCAGCGGGTCGCTCTCATCATCGGCTGTCCACGGCATGTGGGTGTGACTCTCATTTGGCCTGCGCCCGCTGGTCACCGTGGCAGGGAGTGGCTCAAGAGGGGTTTGCCCAGCTCGAAGTAGCGTTGCCCTCCTCGCCAGTCGTCCACAGTGTACGAGCGAGGAGGCGTAAGCGGATGAGTCGTGTGGTGATCGGGATGGACCCGCACAAGCGGTCAGCCACGATCGAGGTGATCGACGAACGCGAACAGATCCTGGCGAAGGGCCGGTACGGCACGAACACCAGCGGCTACGCGCGGATGCTCGAGGCCGGCCGCCGGTTCGCGGAGCGGACATGGGCGGTGGAGGGCTGCGCCGGGATCGGCCGGCACGTCGCCCAGCGCCTGGTCGCCGACGGCGAGACCGCCATTGACGTGCCCGCCAAGCTGTCAGCGCGAGTGCGGGTGTTCGACACCGGGCAGGGCCGCAAGACCGACCCGGTCGACGCGCACAGCGTTGCCGTGGCCAGCCTGCGCAGCCCGGGACTGCGCCGGGTCCAGGCTGATGACACGGCGGTCGTGCTGCGCCTGCTGGTCGACCGTCGCGACGAGCTGGGCCGGGCCCGCACCGAGACCGTCAGCCGGATCCACCACCTGCTGCTCGAACTCGTCCCCGGCGGGGCGAAGAAGTTCCTCACCCGTGGCCAGGCCAGCTACCTGCTACGCACCGCCCCGGAGCCGATCGGCATCGTGGCGCAAACCCGTCACCAGCTCGCCCGCGAGCTCATCGACGAACTCACCGCCATCGACGCGAAAATCCGCACCGCGGACAAGCAGCTGCGCGAGGTCGTCACCGCGGCCGGCAGCAGCCTCACCGAGCTCAACGGCATCGGCCCGTCCGGAGCCGCTCGGCTGCTCGGCGACGTCGGTGACATCAACCGGTTCCCCACCGCAGCGCACTTCGCGTCCTGGAACGGCACCGCACCCATCGAGGCATCCTCCGGCGATCAACGCCGCCATCGGCTGTCCCGCGCCGGGAACCGGCGCATCAACCGGGTCCTGCACATCATGGCCATCGTCCAGCTCCGCCACGACACCCCGGGCCGGGCCTACTACCGCCGGCGGCTCGCCGAGGGCAAAACCACCATGGAAGCCCTGCGCGCACTCAAGCGCCACCTGTCCGACGTGGTCTTCAAACGCATGACCCGCGACGCCAAAACCGCTCGAGCTGGGGCGGCGGGCCCAGCAGGACAACCGGGAGCGACTCTGCAATCCAGCGCGGCCAGCCCAATCCCGACAACTGACACTTCGGACAAGTCACAAACCGAACCCGCCGCCACCCAGCCTAAAACATTCGCCGCCCCAACCCCTTGACCTAGAGGGGAGCCACGACAGCAAGCTTCGGTCACTACGAGCCAATGACGGTCCGTGACGAGCGCTGGCCGACCCCACGGCGACCGCGCACCAACGGCGGCAGAGGGGTGCAGTGATGGTTGCGTGGGCCGCGGCGAGTCGACCTACTCGGGCGGAGTATGCGGTCGACCGTTTGCTCCACAATGGGTGGCGTGAAGCTGCGCCGGCGCAAGAAGTTGCAGCAGTACCTGGTGGAGGCGGCGGGTTGGGCCGATGCCAAGCAGGTGGCTGCGCTGTTGCGGGCTGGCGCCGATCCGAACATGGCCGACCGCGGCGGGAGTACGCCGCTGTACCGGGCCAGCGTCCAGGGCATGGCGGACAACGTCCGGGTGTTGCTGGCGGCCGAGGCGGATCCGAACCTGGAAAGCGGTACGGGCGAGGAAGGCCTACCGCTGTGCGGTGCGGCTTGCTGGGGGCACGCCGCCACGGTGCGGGAGCTGTTGGCCGGCGGCGCTGACCCGAACTTGCGGGAGGACGACGGGCACGGGCACACCGCCGCTGAGTGGGCCGACATCGGCGGGCATCGCAGCACCGTCGAACTCCTGCGCGCCGCCGGCATGACACCCTCGCCGCAACCTACGGAGCGCGCCGCAGGATAGGCGTACGGACGGTGACTGCCACCGCTGGCCGACTGTGCCGCGTCAGCGGCATGAGCGGATGCCAAGGTCAACTTTCCAGGCAGCGTTATAGATGGTCCAGGGGCGGGCTTGCTGTTGTATCGGCGCGACCACGAGTCTGGCCGGGTCCAGACGCTGCACATCGAAGCGTGACGGTCGACCTCGCGTGGGTCGCTTTCGTACCGGCATGAGCGTGATCGGCGCGAGCCTGACGTGCAGGCCAATTGCCAGCGGATACTCTGGTCGGGCGTGCCGGGCAAAGGCGGATGGGAAAGTCCGTTACTAGCGTTTCGCTAACGACCGCAAGGTATGAGCCGGTTCGAGTCCGGTAGCTCGGCGCGCCCGCTCGGCGGCATATGCGTGCGTCTGCAGACTGGCTTCCGCGGAGCCGTCGACTATGCTGCAGGCGTGGTGACTGGGCCTCAGGATGCACGCGGCCGGGCGGTCGTCCGCCCCTGCCGTTGCATATCCCTGGACGTCGGCATGCCCGTCGCACGCTTCCCGATGGTCTAGACGTTTGACCATTCCGGGCACTCTCGCGGCCGGGCCCTGGGGCAGTAGCTCAGCCGGTGAGAGCAGCGTCCTTATAAGACGCCGGTCGCGGGTTCAAGTCCCGTCTGCCCTACTCATCCATCTCGGACCACCGCAGCCTGGCCGCTCGGCGATCGGATGGCGGCACGGGTCACGGTAAAAGAGCGCGGCCGCGCGGGTCGCGGCAGATGTTCGCACGTGACCTTGAAGGTCACGCGGTTTGCGGCGCTGCGAGGGGCGTGCTGAGCCACTGAGCTTCTGAGGCGCTCCGCAGTCGGCCCTCAAGTGGCCGATCGCGGGTTCTTGCGATCGACGGCATTCGGTCCGGGCAGGAACTGACGCGATCAATCCCGGAGGTAGGGTGGTCTCGTCGGACGAGGTCGGTCTGCAACCATTTCGAAGGCAATATGCTGCGTGGCCATCGCGGCATCTTTGTCCTGTCGTTGAGCGCCCCTGATCGAGTCGTAGGACTCCACGCCGTCGTCGCCGCTGGAGACGGTCACCATCAGTTGGTGCAACGCGTTGAAGCCCGTTTGTGGTGCTCCCAACAGGTCGCCGGCCCGAACCGGGCGATTGTAAGGAGGCTGGGTGAGCAGGTCGATCGCCGCTGCGAGGTCCGCCTGCTCCGCGTCGTCTCTGGCCACGACGTTCCAGACGAGGACCGCATCGGGGTCGCAGTCCCAGCAGACGATGTCGGCTCCCGGGTCCTCGACTGCTGCGCAGAAGACGTCCCGATCCTGCCCATAGATCTCCAGAATTCGTGCCGCCCGGAGCGCGACGGCGACTCTCTGGGCAGGACTCCGATATTCCACAAGACCTCCGGCCGACTGGACCTCAACAACCGAAGACTATCGAGGATCGGCACGGCGGGCAGGGCCAGCGCAGACGGATTCGGCAACCGGCGCCCACCAGTTCCGACGCCAGGACACTCGATCGGCGGCATGAGCGGAAACGTGATCAAGCCGCGCGTAGCGTGCGCGGTGGGCGGATATGTACTCAATCGGTTCAGCGGCGCTGGGCGAGATGCTCCCGCAGCCCTGCCGGCCACAGCTCCATTTCCCGGTCGACGAAGTCCTCCGCATCGTTCGGTGACCCTTCGATCCGGTGCAACTGCGGCTTGTCCAGCGTCCGGCCTGGCAGCACCACGTGCTCGAGTTCGGGCCGGAATGGAAAAGTCCAGTGTGCGAGCCGGCCGCGTGCCTGCCCGTCGACGACCAACTCTGACCGCGGGGACCAGCGCCATCGGCCGCTGGTGACGGTCATCTCGAGCAGGAAGCTGTCGGGGTAATCCCAACGCGCGTCGGTCACCACGATCGCCGAACCGGACCGCATCAGCATCGGCTGGGTAGTGGCCTCGACCAGAGCCACCCGGACCCGGTCGTCGACGACGGTGATGCGTCGGAGCAGTTCGGCCGCCTCGGGCGCGTCGATGTCGCCGTATGTGCCGTAGAAGGACGCGGCCATTCCCTCCCCAAGCGGCGCGTGCAGTGCCGGGATCTCCGCGGCGGTCAGGAAGAGGCGCCGCTTCACCGGCCATGCCAACGGCCCCGCCGCGCGCAGGATTCCGCCCCAGTGGGTGGCCGGAACCTGGGCCAGAAGAGCGGCGAGAACGTCGGGAGCATCCTTGTCATGCTCGAAGTAGTCGATAGCCAACCCATACGTGCCCGAATCGGCGACCGGACGGGGGCCGTGGACGAGCATGGCGGCGTACTGGCGCACGATCCAGTCCCGGAGTCGACCGCCGGAATCGTTCCAGACAAAGCGGAGATACATCAGTGCGGAGTACGACGGACGCTGCTGATGGAACAGGACCAGCACCGCCGCCGTCTCCGGTGACGCGTCGTTGAGGTACACGTCGTGGCCGTCCGGCTCGGCGGTTCCGGCGGCGACAGCGTCATCGACAGCCAGCTGCAGCTCCGTGTCGACGGTCGCGCGGTCGGTGCCGAGCGCCACGAGCTCTCGATCCCAGGCGGCACTGCCGATCGGCGGTGGGACATCGATCGCGGGAGGCAGCGCCGACACCTGCATGGACACTCGGCGAAGGCTATACGCCAGACCAATGACGCAACATGGATTCAACCCGGACTCGATCACACACTGTCATCGGCACGAGAACGCGCCTGCTCCGCAGAACCTGCCGCCGGGACGGCGTACGCAGCGTGACGATCATCGCCGAGCCGGAGCACCCGACCGGCGGCAGATGTGCGCGCGTGATCTTGTGCGCGGGAGCGAGGGCCGCGTCAGCGCAGCCCCAACTGGCCGGGTAACCGGCGGATCCAGTCACCATGGCCTCGGTCCGGATCATCCGCTTCCCACCTGGTGGCGACGCGCTCAATGGCGGCGTCGAACTCGCGGCGCTCAGCCGGTCCCATCTCTCCAAGGTGGTACGAGATCTCCTCGAGCGCGTTACCGGCCGATCGGTCGTCCTGATGCTGCTGGAGGACCGTCTCGAGGGCGGCGATGCTCGCGATCAGTGCTTCCACCACCCGATCCACAGCGTCCCTCCTTCCATTAGCGGTTAGGGCACGCTTACTGTCCCATCCAGTAGCGCACGACCCGCGGCAGCTCCGGATGACTGCGGCAAGTCGGCGAGTTTGACAACCCAGCAGCCAGCCCTGGCAAGCCCATCGCACGACCCCCTCACCGCTACGGTGTGCCGATGGAAACCCTGGCGCAGATCCGTTCCGAAGCCCCGCTCGAGCGGCTGCTCTGCCATCCCAGGCTGCCGTTGATTGCCGGTTGGGACGCCGAACGTCCGGCGATTCGGATCTGGGAGTACGCGATCGGGCAGCTGCGTGAGATCGGCGCTGTCGGTGCCGATTCGGCCGTCTATGACGCCACCGGCTATGACCGGTTCGAACGGACGCCCTCCGCCGCCTGGCATCCGGAGAAGCCGCAGCTCGCGGTAACGGACGGCGACCATACGGTCTGCTGGACCCGCGCCGGCACCTTCAGGATCGAGAGCGTTCCACCGACCGAATACCACCGCGACGTGGCGTTCAGTCCGGACGGTCGGACCCTCTGGTTGTCGCCAGCTGGCGGAGAGGAGGGCTGGGAGTCCTCCATCACGCTCGACCTGGCCTCCGGCGCAACCGCCATAGGCCCACGCTGGGATACCGGAGTTGTGACGTATCCGGGCGGTGGCCTCTTGGCCACCATGCAGAGCGATCAGGGTGCCACGCTGGTGCTCTTCTCTCGAGACACCGGGCCTGTGCTGCGGCCGATGCGCCGGGCGTTGGTCCTCGACTGCGACGGCTACGAGACTCCTATCTTCAGCCCGGACGGGCGGCAGTTCGCGGTGCGGGGCAACGCCTACGACAACTCGCTGGAGGTGTTCGACTTTCCCTCGCTGCGCCGCGTTCTCGGCCTGACACTCGGGGAGCCGAGTCCGGGATACCCGTACCCGCAAGAGTGGCTGGACAGCATGCACGCCTGGTCGCGCCACAACCTCGCGTTTGGGCCGCGTCCGGGCGTTCTCTGGATCGGGACGCCGGAGGGTGCCGTCATCGAGCTCGAGATCGACGGGAAACAGGCGACCGAACATGAGACGCTGCCCGGGTCGGCAGTGACCGCTCTGACGGCCACCGCCACAGGTGAACTGATCGTTGCCGGCCAGGACGGCACGCTTCTCGTGCTTTCGATCGGACGGGCCGGCCCAGCCGAGGCGTCAACGGCCGCAGTGACCGGCTTCCTCGCCGGTACCTCTGAGGCTTCGGCCGTCGACATGGACCAACTTGACCTCACCGACGGAACCCGAACCTGGCAGCCGGGCGATCTGGAAACTGTCACCGAAGCCTCCGAGAGTGACCCGTCCTGGCTGCAGATCCAGGCTGCCATGAACCGGATCACCTAGTCCTGGCGCCGAGGCGTTGCAACGAGTTGCGCGGCCGGCGCGCGTCGCTGCTGGGTCGGCAAAGGGGGCCACCGACCTCACGGCCTCCGCGTGAGCTGTAAGTGACCGTGCTGGCCTACTAGCTTCTCAGTAAGACACCATCCGAATATTTGAGTGATCGGCTGCGCTCATCTCGGCAGATCCGGATGCTGAGCGGTCGTCGAGTGGCGACGTTGCCATTACGCATCGTTACCACCAGCCAGCAGGCCAGTGATCTGGCTATCCTCCGAGGCCGGAGGGGACCGGACCCGGTCGTGGGCGGCCTAGCCCAGTGCATCGAATGCTCGGCCGGCGCGATGAGCCGATCGCCTCGCTCGGCGGGTTCCCTGGGCAGACCGGCATCCGTGACCCCGAGCATGGCAAGATCACCGAGGCATGCGGCGGGAAACGATCTTCTCGTCGAGGTCTGGAATCCGGCCGAGGTCAGAAGCCTGGACAACCCTGCTGAAGAACGGTTCGACCACTGGCTTCGCCGTCCAAGATCCAGACCAGTCGGCACGGGCCAGCACCCATCAGCACGGGCCGGTCTGGACCCTTCCGAAACAGCCGATCACTTTCGGAACACATCAGGTCCACAGTGGACGAACGATGAGAGGCGGTTGATCTACGTTTCCGCAGGTCAACCGCCTCTTAATGTTGCGCGCCCGAAGGGACTCGAACCCCTAACCTTCTGATCCGGTGCGCCGTGAGGCGCTGTTGTTCGAGTGGAGGTGCAAGACCGCCACCGTCGGCCTGTCGCAGCAGGTGGACGTAGCTGAGGGCAGCCTGCCCCGGGTGATGCCGGGGAGGGCGGGAGCAGCCCTGACAAAGCCGGGACGTGTCAGTACTGCCAGATGGTGCGGGTCCGGCGAGCGAGACGAAGAGGAGTACGCGAGGAACCGGCGTCATAACGTCCCTCAATAGGTTGCCGGCTCGAACCTGGTGGATCAGGGCCGGGGGCGGCGCTTTCCCGCCGTGCGCGTGGGCGGAGAGCTTCCGGGTCGGACAGGATCGCCGGTCCGGGAGGCCATGGGGAAGGTCTGCGGCGTACCCATGGCGATGCCGCAGGGACAAAGTCGGGCTCCTCCTTCGACGAACGAGCAGCAGTGAACACGGGAACCACCCGGCGCGGTTCCCGTCCGGTCGGCGGCCAGCCGACCGGACGGGATAGGCGCATCGACCGCTCAACGGGCCGGGTGGGGCGGAGCCGCCGTAGTACTCGGCGCCGGGGAAAGCCCGGCACATGGGGAAGGGCGGCAGCGGTTACGCGAAGGGACGGAGACTGCAATGCCGCAAGACGCGCCGCCGAACAGCGACGCTCCACCCGAACAGGTCCTCGGTCCGCATGGGTGGGTAGCGAAGATGCAGGCCAAACTTCACCGATGGGCGGCGGCTGATCCTGGCCGCCGGTTCGATGACCTGTTCAACCTCGTGCACGACCCGGCGACGCTGCGGTTGGCGTTCGACCGGGTCGCGGGCAACCTGGGCGCCCGCTCCCCCGGCGTCGACGGCCTGACCGTCACGCAGATCGAGGAGACCCTCGGGGCCACCGGGTTCCTGAACGACCTGCGTGCCCAGCTCAAGGCGGGCACGTTCCGGCCACTGCCAGTGCGGGAACGCAAGATCCCGAAGCCGGGCGGGTCGGGCAAGGTCCGCCGCCTCGGGATACCGACGGTGGCGGATCGGGTCGTGCAGGCGGCGTTGAAGCTGGTGCTGGAGCCGATCTTCGAGGCCGACTTCCAGCCGGTTTCCTACGGGTTCCGGCCCAAGCGGCGGGCGCAGGACGCGATTGCCGACATCCACCTCTACGGCACCAACGGGTACCGGTGGGTGCTCGACGCGGACATCGAAGCGTGTTTCGACTCCATCGACCACACGGCGTTGATGGACCGCGTCCGGGCGAGGATCAAGGACAAACGCGTGCTCGCGCTGGTGAAAGCGTTTCTGAAGGCCGGGATTCTCACCGAACTGGGTGAGCGGCAGGACACGCACACCGGCACGCCGCAGGGTGGCATCCTGTCGCCGCTGCTGGCCAACATCGCGCTGTCGGTGCTCGATGAGCATCTGACGGCGCCGTGGAAGCCGGGCGGGACGATGTCCACCAGCGCACGCCGCAACTACCGGCGCAGCAAAGGGTTGCCGACGTGGCGGCTGGTCCGTTACGCCGACGACTTCGTGATCCTCGTGCACGGCACCGAGGACCACGTGCACGCGCTGCGCGAGGACGTCGCGAACGTGCTCGCGCCGCTCGGGCTGCGGCTGTCACCAGCCAAGACCACGGTGGTGCACATGAGCGACGGGTTCGACTTCCTGGGGTTCCACATCCGGTGGCGCCGCAAGCGGGGATCGAACAAGTGGCATGTCTACACGTTCATCGCCCAACGACCGATCCGGTCACTGAAGGCGAAGATCCGGGCACTGACCCACAGGACATCACAGCAGGACCTCAGGTCCGTGCTGACCAGGTTGAACCAGGTCACGCACGGCTGGGCCAACTACTTCCGGCACGCCGTGGCCAAGCACACCTTCAGCACGCTCGACACCTTCACGTGGCGACGGCTGATCAACATGCTCATGCGACGGCACCACTGGAACTGGACGGCCATCCGCAGACGGTTCACCACGCCCACCGGCAGGTGGCAACCGATCACCGCGGACGGGATCGAGCACCGGCCGATAGCGGCCATCCCCGTGACCCGCTACCGCTGGCGCGGCACCACGATCCCCAACCCCTGGCCCGCAACCGACAACGCCTAGCGACAGCAACCGTGGAGAGCCCGTTGCGCGGAGACGCGCACGGCGGGTTCGGCGAGCGGCCTGGAGAAACGGACCAGCGGCAACGCCAGCACCGCGCTCCAGGCCGACTCAACTAGGTGGCTTCGCCCCTGTGCTGGATCGGTGCCGGTTGTGCTCGACAGTTGCGGTACATCCGATCACCACAGGAACACAACGCGATCACCGCGCCCCGCCAGCCGGCGGACGAATCTCGACACGGCCGCAGCCGCCCCAGTGAGCCATTCCGCGCAAGGACGTGATCACTGAGAGCCGGACGAAGCTCCTGTCTCAAGAACCCGACAACAGTTGTTGACCCGCGATGCGCAGGTTTCTGGCATCGCTCGCGTATGTGCTGGCTACGTTGACGGCTACGCACGGCGCGCATCGGGCGGCGACAGACAGTCGAGCACATCCGACCGAACACGAGTACGATGCAGGCATCCCGGACTCGACGACATCACTTCCTGAGGTGCCCGCCATACCGGCCCACCCCCCAAAGGGGGATGTCATGTCGAACGACTTCCATCCGGCCCGAACGGTGCCCGCCAACCCGAGCGGCACGGGGCCGTTGGCTCGCCCGGCGACTCTTACCCAGCAGGATCCCACCGACCAAGCGGCCCCGCCAGCCGGCAGTATGCCCCGCACCGGCGCCGTCTGGTTCGGCATCTGCGCCGCGGCGTTGTTCCTCGTCGTATTGATCGTCTTCATGTTGCAGAACACCCGCAGCATCGAGGTCACCTTCCTGTGGATGCACGGCAACCTGCCCTTGGCCATGGCCCTGCTGGTCGCCGCTGTCGGCGCCGCGATCGTGACCATGACCGTCGGCGCAGCCCGGATCACCCAACTCCGCCGCCTCTCCCGCCGCCAGCGACGCTGAGCACGACACGCGCGCGGCCCATTGCTCCGCAACAGCCCTGCATCGTGATCGTGCATCAACGACGGACGGACGCCTGACCGCCGGCGTTCGATCCGCATCGTCGGTCCCACCTCACCGATGCGAGCCCTCACGAGATTCAAGGTCAGCTGGTGGCGGTGAAACGTCGGCACCTGGCCGGCCCATCGCATTCGCCAGGCCCCCGCATGACGGTCCGTCGTGCATGTCGTTCAGAACGGTCGATCATGCTCACCAAAGCCCAGCGTGCCACTATCACCCCTTCCGGCCCGCCGTCGTCGCCGCGGCTCCGCCTCGCCCCCACCCGCGCCGCCAGCGCCGTCCTGGACGGCGGATGGTGGCCCCGCTCCTGGGATCCGGTGGCCGAGCTCCCCGGCCTCGTCGCCGCCCTCGACGCCCGGTACGGTCCGATCCGCCTGCTGATGCTCAACAGCGACACCTGGGACGTCCGCTTCCGGCGGCTGGCGATGCCCACACACGTCGTGCGGACCGGGTGGTTCGCCAACGTGGACCCCGGCATCGTCGTCGCCACCACCGAACGGGGCGACCAGATCGACCTGCTCGTCGTACCGTCGGACACCCTGACAGCCCTCGCCGAGGCAGCCATGACCGCAGCCGCGGATCCGAGCAACCACCTGCACCCCGCCGAGATTCTCAACGATCCGCCCGCCACACCGCAGCCCCGCCGTACCGGAGCCGAAGAAGCGCCCGCAAGCTGAGTCGAGGCGGCCACCGGCCTCAGGTACGGGCCCGTCCGCGCTGTTCGGCCATCCGACAGCGACCTCCGCCGCGCAGACCCCGAGACGCACCAGCACATAGCAGCCGTCGCGCATGGCGGGCACGACGCAGCGCGCCACGGCACGCCGATCGTGGGCCATGCGCCGCTCCATCAGGGAGTCTTCGCCGCTGCCATGACCGTCGGGCCGAAGGCGCCCTACAACGGCGCGGTGGACAGCTCCAGCCAGACGCACTTCCCGGTGACGGGGTGGCGGCGCTCGACTCCCCACCTGGTGGCGAGCGCCGTGACCAGTGCCAGACCTCGACCGTGCTCGTCATCGGGTTCGGTGTTGCGCAGGGCGGGCACGGCGGTGACATGATCGCAGACGGTGACGCGAAGGATCTCGCCGGCGAGGCGCAGCCGGATGGTAGTGACGCCGCCGGCGTGCAGGACGGCGTTGGTGACGAGTTCGGACAGCAGCAGTTCGGTGTCCTCCTGCAACCGGACGCATGAGCCGAGTTCGACAAGCCGCGGCAACGACCGACCCAACCAGTTGCGTGCCCGGGCCACGACAGCGACCCGCTCGCCATCAGCCGGCCGCCAGACGAGCTGACGCACTCGCCGCTGGTCACCCCGGCGTACGCCGGTAGCCTCAGGGCGAGCTGCGATCGCGGCGACCGCGTCGGGTCGTTCGTGGCCGGTTGCCGAGTCGTCGGTCATGATCCTCGCGCCTCCCTCGGCGTGATGCGCTCCACCTCTTGATACCCGCAGCATCAAGCCTCAAGCAGCACATGGCGACTGCATCGACGCCGAGGCTCACGAACGTAGATCCATTGGATCGAACGTTCGCGCAGAGCCTCGATGCCGGCTCATTCCGCAGCGCTGGTTCCGGGTTCGCCGGTGACCGTGCACCAGGAACGGGGCCGCTGCAGCGCAGCGGACGCCGACGATGGGCTGCAGCCCACGATCGCGGCTGGGACCCGTGAACTCGGCGTGCTCAGCGAGATGGCCGAAGGCCGTTCCAACTCGGTGGTCGCGGCCAGGCCCGGAATCCACTGAGAAATCTTTGAGCAAACACCTCAACAGCATCCTCGCCAAGCGCGACCTGCCGCCCTCCTGCGGCTGAGGACGACGCCGCGTCCAGGGCTGAATGGGACTCGACGCTGAGCGAAGCGGTCAACGGCCGGAACCGGCGGCCGTAGACCCTGTGTGAACTCATCGTTCGCACGTCGGCCCGCGTGGCGAGGCGTCGCGCCTCTGCCGCTTAGCGGGTCACCGGATCCGCGACCGCGTCGATCCGGCCGCTGTCGGCCGACACCATCAGTTGCAGGTCGATCCGGACGCCTCGAGCGGTCGCGCCGATCACGACGGACCGGTCGAGCATCGGTATCCAGGCGATCCGGACGCTTCGATCCGCCACGTCGATCCGGTGGGGATGGCCGTGCCAACCTTGAGGATTGAGCATGAGCAGCCTGACCGGCGCCTGGCGCGCGTCCAGCGCGCCGATGAGCGCGACGAGCTCGCCGACGCTGTCCCGGCTCCGCGGCCACCACGCACCGTCGAGTGCGGCGGCCGAAGGGGCCGGGAATGTGGTGCGCAACTCCAGCCGGGAGCCGCGGCGCCCGGTGGGGGCGGGTTCGTGAATGTCATCGGTCATGCGGGCCTTCTCTCGGGAGCAGGCGCATCCCCTCAAATGACGAGAACGGGCGATCGAGATGCTGCCCCGCGGCGATCAAGACCTGCGGGACGCGTGTGTGGCGTACGCCGGAAGCGGCTCGAGCGGACCGGTGTCATCGCCGAGCCACAGCAGGTGCTCGGATGACGACGCCGGTGTCGCCCGGTCACAGCGGAACCGGCGCCCGGCTCAGCAGTGTCGCCGCGAGCGCCCGGTAGCGCTCGGCGACGGCGCTCCATTGCGTACCGTGCGCGATCTGTTTGGCCCTGTCGTGCATGTCGGCGACCAGATCAGGCTCGGTGAGCACGCGCTTGAGCGCGGCGCCGATCGCCGAAGCGTCCTGGTGCGGCACGAGGATTCCGGCGCCGTCGCCGAGCAACTCCTGCGCATGGGGAAAAGCGGTGGCGATGACGGGCTTGTGCGCCGCCAGCGCCTCGACGAGCACGCCGGAAGTGGCCTGATCGGGGGAGTCGTACGGGAGCAGCACCACGTCGGCGCGCCCGATCAGCCGGTCGAGGCGGACCTGATCGAGGTAGGCGCGCTCGAAGGTGACCAGGCCGGCTACGCCGAGTGCCCGGGTCCGGGCGTACAGCATGAGCCGGTATGTCTCGCCCTGCTCGATGAGCACCTTGGGGTGTGTCTGTCCGGCGATGACATATCGGGGGCGCGGCAGCAGATGCCGTACCAGTCGCAGCCCACCGATCGCCCACTCGATTCCCTTGCCCGGGCCGAGGAGCCCCCACGTCAGGATCGTAAGTTCGCTCTTGGGGTTGAGCAGACGCAGCGGCGGCCGCTCGGGCGCGCCGTGCGGAATGACGGTGACCTTGTCCGGGTCCACGCCGTACTGCAGGACCAGCCGCGCGCGGGCCGCTTCGGTCATGGTCACGGCGGCGCCGGCCAGCGCGACGACCTGCTCCAGCACCTCCCTCTGGTGCACGGTGGGCTCAGCCAGCACGGTGTGCAGTACGACGATCACCGGGGTGCGGAGCAGGCGCAGCAGCGGTATCAGGTGCTCTCCGTCGGCCCCGCCGAAGATTCCGTACTCGTGCTGGACGATGACGACGTCGTGGCGATTGAGCGCGGAGGCCGCCGGCCCCTCGGCCCCCGGGGCGTTGACCAGCAGGTGGCCGATGACCTCGGGGCGGTCCGCGTATGCCGTGGACTCCACCAGCCGCATCACGCCCGCGCGGTCACCGCCGACCGGCGCGGTGAGCGCGCCCAGCAGCGATGCCGTGAACGTCGCCAGGCCACACTGGGTCGGTGGATAGGTGCTCAGAAACCCGTAGGAAATCGTCATGCGACACCGTCGGGCCGGAGATCGGTGCGGACGGAGTGGTAGCCGTGCATTCCTGGCATGACCCACCTTCATGGCGGGTGCGGCGCCGACCGGCGAGCGCAGATGGCTTACCCGGCGCTGGTCATTCGGTGCGAACACCATCGAGACGACGATCCGCCGTCACCAACCCGGGACATCGATCGAGGCGGGCCAGTGTTGCCCACCGTAGCACGCAGCCTGGTGGGTCAGAACGAACCAGCTCGTGTATCGCTGTACGGCGCGAGCCGCGCGCCGACCACGTGCCGGAAGTTCAGCAGCAGCGTCGAGGTCTGCTCGTCACCGAACCGTGACACCGTCAGCGGGTGCACGGACTCCTCGGTCATCCATGCCGTGAGCTCTTCCAGCGAGAGATCGGTGCCGTGCACACGCAGCACGAGCTCCTTGTCCCGGCCGACGGTCAGCAGATACAGCAGACAGGTCGGAGGATCGACGGTCATGGCGCGTGTCCCTTCGGCGGGTCGCGGCACCGGTCTACCGTCTACAATGGACGCACCATGGCGGGCCGGTCGGGCCACCCGACGGGGCGGCACCCTTCCACGCTACATCTCGGGGCGCGGCCGGTCGATCACACTGAGCCGCCTGGCTCTTCGACGGTTACCTGTACCGGGTCGGTGCCGGCTCCGGCTGCGTAGCGCGGTCGGCCGGGTGGCGCGGATCGCGACGGCGTGTACGGTGGGAACCGTTGAGCTGTCAGCTCGACAGACGCCTGATGACGGTCGCCGTCGCATGGTGCTTGCACCGAATGACCAGCGCCGGGTTCGCCATCTGCGCTCGCCGGCCGGCGCCGCACCCGCCATTGGAAGGTGGGTCATGTCTGTTTTCGTCGCCGGTTCCGGCCCTCCGCAATGACTGTTCCGGACGGCTCGCCGATCTCCGCGGCGGTGCGGTCCATGGGGACTCGGCGCCCCAGCGCGTCGTACGCCCACCTGCACCGGCTCAGTGACGACGTGGGCCTGTTCGAACATGCCGAATACAGCACGCCGCGGACGTCGCACGGGTATTGCGTCGACGACGTCGCCCGCGGCCTGCTGATCATCTGCCGCGAGCCGGACCCGCCGCCGGACCTGCTCCGCCTCGGCGAACGGTATCTGGCGTTCCTCGTCGAGGCACAGTCGCCCGACGGCGCGTTCCGCAACCGGCTCGGCCCGGACCGGCGGTGGCGCGACGAGCCGGCGGTCGGTGACTGGTGGGGCCGGGGCCTGTGGGGCCTCGGCACCGCGGCGGCCCGCAGCCCTCTACCGTCGATCCGCGAGACCGCCCTGCGGTGCTTCGAAACCGGTGCGCATCGGCGCACTCGCTGGCCACGGGCGATGGCGTTCGCGGCGCTCGGCGCCGCCGAGATCCTCGACGTGCGACCGGATCACTCCGCTGCCCGCTGGCTGCTGCACGACGCGGTGGTCACGATCGGCGCGATGCCACTCGACCCGGCGTGGCCATGGCCGGAGCCCCGCCTGACCTACGCCAATGCCGCCCTGGCGGAAACCCTGATCGCGGCCGGCGGCAAGGCGTCGGCCGACGGGCTGACCATGCTCGCTTGGCTGTTGGAGCGGGAGACCCACGACGGTCACCTGTCGTGCACGCCGGTCGGTGGCGGCGGCCCGAACGACGGGCCCCCGGCCTTCGACCAGCAGCCGATCGAGGCCGCCGCGATGGCCGACGCGTGCGCCCGGGCGATGACCGTCAGCGCCGACCCCCGGTGGGAGCGGGGCCTGGCTTCTGCGGTCGACTGGTTCCTCGGCGCCAACGACAACGGCCTGCCGCTGCACGATCCGTCGACCGGCGGCGGCTGCGACGGACTGACCGCCTCCGGGCGCAACGAGAACCAGGGCGCCGAGTCGACGCTCGCGCTGCTGTCCGCATTGCAGCACGCGCGGCGGTTGGACTCCGCCGGCGGCTCCGTCCTCGCCGCCTCCGATCCGGACTCAGCCACCGGCTGAGCTCGTGCCCAACCTTCGACGATTGAGAGGGTCACCATGGCGCGCAGATCCGTGCACAAGGAAGATCGCAAGAAAGAGGGCAGGACGCTCAAGGAGAAACGGACCGCTAAGAAGGCCAAGAAGGCCTCCAACCCCACCTCGTTGATCCCGCCCACCGGCCGCTGATGCTCTCGCCGGCGGACGGGCCGGCAACAGCCGTCGGCCGGCCCGTCCGGCTGGTTCGCCGCCTCGCGCAGGCGAGGATGGCACCCGACCCGCGTTTTCGCAGGCCGGACACCAGTCGATCAAGCACGCCCGAAGGGACTCGAACCCCAAACCTTCTGATCCGTAGCGGCATTGGTCATCTCGTCGCTACGACCTCGATGACCTCGTCGTGCGGGCGGCGCGGTGTCAGCGGTGCCGCAGGGGCGCTCTCGTTCACCCCGAGCCGGACGGTCAGCTGTGGATACTCGGCCGGTGCGACCACCTCACGCAGGGTCGCCCGTACCTCCGGAGCCTCCACCACATCGCTCATCACCGACGACGCCAGCCCGATGGTTGTGGCGGTGAGCAGGACCGCGCTGAGCGCTTCGCCCGTGCGCAGCCAGTCCGCCCTGGTGTCGTGTGTGGTCGTAAACGCGAGGTAGGTCGTATGCCGGTCGTCCCCGTGCCCGGGAGCCAGACCCGGGGACGCGCCGGGCGCGTCGTCGCCTACCGATGCGGCACCCGTCTCCTGCACATCGTCGCCGATCGTTACGTCCGGGCAGGTCGTCCAGAGCGGCATCCCGTCCTGAAAGCCGGCGTCGTGGCGCTCGACTGTCGCCGTTGACCGTGCGGCGAGGGTAAGGAGGTCCGCCTGTGACGGGTCGAGTGCGTGCGTGCTGACCTCGAACGGTTCGGCGGCGTAGTGCAGGAGGTCGATCACCTCGTCCGGCAGCGGTCCGATGCCCAGGAACGGGCGCTGATCGGTGCAACGTGTACGCAGGGCATGGTGTAGGCGCATGTCTTCGGCTGTTACTTGGTGGGGGCCGGTCAGCGTCAGTCTGGCGAGCAGGTCGGGGTCGGCCGGGTCGTTGATTCGTTCGGCTGTGGCGGCGGCGCCGAGGACGGCGAGCACAACGGTGGCATGATGCAGGACCGCACCACAGCTGATGATCATCGACCGGCCCTGGGGGTCGGCGTCGGTCAACTGGCGCGAGCGGTCCGCGTGTAGTTCGAGGGTGTCGCCGTGGATACGCCAATGCCACGGCTGGGAGTTCGCGATCGACGGGGCCAGGCAAGCGACCCGCGCCGCCTCGTACAACACATCCCGGGCCGACAACGACGCCGGTCGTTGGGTCTCACTCATGTTCGCGCCTCCGATCCCGGCGTGGCGGGGGTGTTGAGGGCCTGCCGCATGGGCAGCACCACCCGACGCAGCACGACGAGGTCTCGGCCTACCGTGCCCGCCTCATCGTCTTGGATGGAATGGCAGGAAGACATACGGCTGTCGCGTGCACGAACGACGCGACACCCTGCACTCAACAGTACGTCGCCAACCGGTCTGACCGGCGCTCGTATGGCGCGCACCGCCGGGAACGAAAGCCTCGGGCCGAGGGGTGACTGCGGTGCGGAGGTCGGCGCGGACGGCATGGGGTGCCCCTCTTCGACGTGCATGGATGTGACCGCTCGGCGCCGACGCTCAGACAGGGGCGGGTGCACTTCCAACGGTGTCGAGGTGCCGCAGCACCTCACGCCAGGACCGCCAGAGCGTCGTCTCGCAGTACTCCACGCCGTGCTCGCGGCAGAACTGGCGGATGAGCACCTGGGCCCGGCGCAGGGTCGGGCGCGGCATGCTCGGGAACAGATGATGCTCGATCTGATAATTGAGCCCGCCCAACGCCATGTCGATGAACGCGTTGCCCCGGACGTTCCGGGAGGTCAGCACCTGACGGTGGAAGAAGTCCAGGGTGCTGCCGGCCGGCAGGATCGGCATACCCTTGTGGTTCGGGGCGAACGCGCTGCCCAGGTACACGCCGAACAGCCCCTGGTGGACCCCGATGAACACCACCCCCTGCAGGGGGCTGAGCACGAGGAACACCGCCGACAGGTAGAGCGCCGCGTGCAGGCCCAGCAGGGCAACCTCGGTGCGGCGGCGCTTCATCCGGCGCCCGAACACGGCAGCCACACTGCTGAGGTGCAGGCTCAGCGCCTCCAGCGTCAGCAGCGGCAGGAAGAGGTACCCCTGCCACCTGACGATCGCGGCCCGTGCCCCTCGCAGCGGGCGAGCCTGGCCGGCGGTGAACGCCAGCGGCGCCACCACGATGTCCGGATCGGCCCCCTCGGTGTTCGGGTTGGCGTGATGCCGGTTGTGCTTGTCGATCCACCACCCGAAGCTCAGCCCGATCAGCAGGTTCGCATGGAGCAGACCCGTCACGTCATTGGCGCGGCGGGACCGGAAGATCTGGCGGTGGCCCGCGTCGTGGCCGAGGAAGCCGACCTGGGTGAACAGGACGGCCAGCACCACCGCCGTGCACAGCTGCCACCACGACGGACCGACGAGCACGAACACGGCCCACGTCGCCACGAAGGCGAAGCCGATGACGCCGATGCGGACGCCGTAGTAGCCGGGGCGCCGCTCCAGCAGGCCGGCCTGTTTCACCCGGCGCGACAACTGGGCGTACTGGCTGCCGGCGCGCGGCGGCGGGCCGGCAGCAGAGGCTTGAACCAGCATGATGTGCGGCTTTCAGATCGACGACAGGACGACACGATGCCGCCGAGGTCCTGGGCCGCATTTCCGACGGTACTCCGTGCGTAGGCAACATGCTCGTCACGAGTCGTTTCGCGGCCTCGGCCCGGCGTACGCCGGAGGGTCCGCGATTTCCTTGACCGGCGGCGTTTCGACGGCCATGGCAGCCGACCGGGGTGATCGGCGGCGGCTGCAGCGCATCGACGCGGGAGTTCGCACGGGGACATCCCAGAGCTCCCGGGCGGCACCGCAATGCCGCCCGGGAGCTCTCTCCCCCCGGATGCGAAGAAGGTCAGCAGGGCGAGGCCGCGAGCGCAGCCGGAATCTCCCGGCCGACCGGGGTGCGGTGCGTCATGGAGCCTCCCGTCCACTTTGCGGCGGCGCCTCGCCATCGGGCCGGCGCCACCGGGGACCGGGGTGGCATCGAAGAGACCTGACGCTACCACTGCCCGACCATCGGCGCACCGTCCTCGGCGCGGCACAGCGGCGTAGGACGACAGTGCCGCCCAAGCCCTCGGCGACCGAGATCTTTCGTCCATTGTGGATGGTCTGCGCATCCTGGCCATACGGTTCACCGACGAGATGACCCAGGCGTCCATCGCCGGCGAGCTGGGCATCGCAGATGCGCGTGTCCCGGCTGCTGCGACGCTCCTTGCACGAGCTGCGGTCCGGCACCGGGAACCCGTCCGGCGCGGTCCCCGAGCCGCCGCGGCCGGTCACGCTCAGGTGATGAGGAGGAGCCATCGACCTACCGCCACCCAGGCGATCCTTGACATCGTCTCTTCGGTCCGGACCGCATGGCCGCTGGTCGCGTGATACGCGATGCCCGACTTCGAAGTGACACACGGATCGAACCGACCGAGTAGCGTGACGATTGCACACGGCAGCCACCCCAGACCCCGGTGGCGAGGCGCTCACGTCTCGAACCGGGGGGAATCATCGTGACATTCCGAACAAATCGCACTCAGTCTCGGCATGTCAACCATGTCAACACCAACGGACTGGCCGCCCTCATGATCCGGATCGCGCGCGCAGATCGGGCCGCGTTCGCCAGGCTGCACGCGCAACTGCGCCCAGGATTGGTCGCGTACGTCGCCACGGTGCCGCTCGACCCGGCCGACGTCGCTGCCGTCACCAACGCTACATTCATCGAGGTCTGGCGGCTGGCCGGGCGCTCCCCCGAGCGTGAGACCGACGCCGTCGGGTGGATCTACGCCATTGCCGCCAGGCGCGCCGGGGACCGTTGGGCCGCCCGCATGGCCGTAGCGCTGGAGAAGGAACAGCCGATGGACCTGCTGGCGACGTTCGATCGGCAGACCCAGATAGAGTTGGACACGCTGCTCGCACGCTCCGCGGGCACCGGTCATGAACGTTGAGGAGCCAGACGGCCGGATGGACCTACCGGCTCTGGCCCCACGGCCGTCGAGGCCGAGGACACCTGGCTGCACCTTCTGACCTCCGATCAGGTGCTCGAACTGGCCGGCGCCGCCGGCCACGCCCAGCGCACCGAGGCCGGCGACGCCGCCTGGCAGGCCGAACTCGCCTACTGGACCGGTGGCACCCGACCGACCGGCAGCGGCATCCGCTGCCGGCGTTGTCTCGGCGCATAGCAGGGAGTAGCGTCAGCGACACGACGTCGGCCCGGCGCCTGACTACCCTGAATGCTGACAGTGACGATCTGCGGGAAGGGTGCGGCGGATGCGTACGCGCTACCGGCACGATTCCCGACGTTGTAAGCCGTTGCCCTGCGCCCCCGTGATCGGCGCGGTCAATGCTCATACGTCAGGCGCCACGCCGCGTCTTCGGCGCTGGGCTGTTGCGCAAGTTGGCCGGCGTGGTTGAGCTGTTGGAGCGCGTCTGCGTCGACGTCGTGCATGCGCTGTCCGCTTCTGGAGCTGGGGTGAGCGTGATGGCCGGCCGCGGCGTGCACGGCATGGCCGCAGCCTCGGACCCGCGTACCGCGCGGATCGAGGAGCTGCAGTTCACCCTCGGCGAAGGCCCTTGCATCGACGCTTTCGCGGCCGGCCGGCCGGTTCTGGTGAGCGATCTGGCAGATGGAGCGACGAGTCGATGGCCGATGTACACGCCTGCGGTCCGGGACGCCGGGGTCCGGGCAGTGTTCGCGTTTCCGTTGCAGATCGGTGCGGCCCGTCTCGGCGTCCTGGACGTGTTCCGCACCCGGCCCGGCTCGTTGTCCCGAGCGGAACTGGGTCAGGCGTTCACGTTCGCCGACCTGATGGTGGTGACGCTGCTGGACGGTCAGGAACGGGCCGGCGTCGGCGAGTTCGACGAGGTGTTCGAGCACCGGGCCGAGCTGTTCCAGGCTCAGGGCATGGTCATGGTCCAGTTGGGCATCCCCCTCACCGATGCCCTGGTGCGGATCAGGGCCTACGCCTACGGCACGAACCGGCCGTTGAGCGAGGTGGCCGCGGACATCGTCGCCCGCCGCCTGCAGTTCGACACCGGCCACGCATGACCCGCAAGGACCACCGCGACGACGATCGTAGGAAGGCCGGGAAGCTGTCATGACCACCGTATCCGAGCAACGCCTGGCGCGGATCTTCGTCGAGGTCGCCGACACCCTCGTCGATGAGTTCGACCTGATCGAGTTCATGCAGATGCTCGCCGACCGCGTCGCCGGGCTGGTCGAGAACGCCACCGTGGGGCTGCTGCTGGCCGACGAGAAGGGCCGGTTGCAGTTCATGGCCGCCTCGGACGAGACAACCACGTTGTTGGAGCTGCTGCAGCTGCAGTGGCAGGACGGTCCCTGCCTGGACGCGTTCCGCACCGCCGGACCGGTCGTCAACGCCGATCTCAGCGTCGCCGGGCCCCGCTGGCCGCGGTTCGCGCCCTACGCCACGGCCGCCGGGTTCCGCTCGGTGCATGCGTTTCCGCTGCGGCTGCGGAACGACGTCATCGGCGCGATGGGCGTCTTCGGCACCGGCCGTGCGAACTTCGACGACGCTGACGTCCAGATCGTGCAGGCACTCGCCGACGTCGCCGCGATCGGCCTGCTGCAGGAACGGACGATCCACCGCGGCGAGATCCTCACCGAACAACTCCAAGGGGCGTTGAACAGCCGGATCGTCATCGAGCAGGCCAAGGGTGCCGTCGCGCAGGCACACCAAATCTCCGTCGACGCCGCGTTCGAGCTGCTCCGGGCCCACGCCCGGCGGACCAACCGCCGGCTCAGCGACGTCGCCCACCTCGCGGTCACCGACCGGGGCAGCCTTGCTGACCTCACCAATACCTGACGCACCGGACAGCACCCCGATACGAAGCCTGCCCGCCGGCCGGCCTCGTATCAGGCCCCGCGCAGGGCACAGCCGCGCGAACTGCAACGCCTGAAACTGCGACCGTGCCGCACCATCACCCAGCCTGCGTGACCGGGCCTGCCCGGCCGCTTCGCCGGCTGGGCTGGAACGGCCGACCGGGTTTGCGATATCGTCGGATGTCACCTCGGACCCCGGTGGCGAATTCCGTAGGTCACGGATTCGACGTCACCCAGAGGGTCATTATGGTCGGTAATGTGTCCTCGCCTGCGACCGCCGTCGGTGGTCGAGCCGCCGCGGCGAACGCGTCACGGTCACACCATCTGCGCCGGACCCGGCTGCACGCGGCGTTGGCCGCGCCGGGGGGAAACTCGATCACGACGGTCTACGCTCCGGCCGGCGCGGGCAAGACCGACCTCGTCGTGGACTGGATCGAAGCGGTCGGCGCGGAGCACCGCTCGGTGTTCGTGGACCTCGCCGCGTCCATCACCGCCCGATGGTGGCAGGCGCCGCTGCGGTCACCTTCATGGTGGCCGTCGTGGCCGGTCAACGCGGCCGAACTGGCCCAGGCGCTGCACGAGGACATCCCTGAACACGCCGGCGGCCCGGTGATCGTGGCGCTGGACGGCACCGAGACGGTGGTCGGCACCGACTTCCTGACCGAGGTGCGGCAGCTTGCCGCCGGCGAGGACCGCCTGCACGTCGTACTGCTGGGCAGGCACGCTCCACCGGACGGCTCCCCGCAACCTCTGGGCCACCCCCGGGTCAGCGCGCTGCGTGGGCGTGACCTGGCCTTCACCGCCGCCGAAACGGCCAACCTCTGCGTTCGGCGAGGGCTTGACCTGCCCGCGGCCGTCAGCAGGCGCCTGTATGCCATCACCGATGGGTGGGCTGCGGGTCTCGTGGTCGCGACCGCGGCGCTGAGCGAGCAACCGCATGAGCCGGAAGGCGTCCTGGAACAGCTGCTGCGTACCGGCGCGAGGCTGTCGGAATACGTGATGTGGGACGTGTTGGGCCGGTATCCGGCCGACCTCCGCCAGGCCGTGCGCGACGCCAGCGTGGTGGAATCCGTCGGCCCGGACCTGTTCACCACGCTCACCGGCCGCATCGACGCCGCCGATGTCCTGGCCGACCTCGCCCGCGACGGTATGTTCGCCACCCGCCTCGACGACACGTCCGCCTGGTACCGCTACCACCGGCTCTGGCGCATCGCCCTCTACACCACACTCAGCGAGGAGGACCCCACCCACGCGCATCACCTGCATGCCACCGCCGCCAACTGGTACGCCGCACACGCCCAGCCCGCCGAAGCGCTGCGCCACGCGCTGGCCGCGGCGGACCGGTCGTCGGCCATCGGGATCGTGCAGCGACACGGCGCGCAGATCCGCGAGGCCACGCCGCAGGCCGCGGCCACCGCGGCGGCGCCGGGCCCCTGGTCATCGCTCGCCAACGACGCACCACTCGCCCACGCCTTCGCCGTGCACCGCGGCCTCACCGACAACACCGCAGCCCCGCCGTCCACGGTCCGGCACTCGGCGGCCGCCGTCCGGTGGGAGACGGCGGGGCCCGCTGATCTGATCCAGCCCTCGGCGCAACCGATCTGGCGTGCCTTACGAAGCGGGGACCACGTAGCGGCGCAGGCCGCGCTGATCTCCGACGCGGCGACCGGCCGCTGTCCGTTGCGCCACTCCACGATGCTGCGCCTGCACGCCGTCATCGCCCGGATGACCGGCCGGCTGCGCGACGCCGCCCGGCATGCCGACGCTCTCGGCGATGACGTTCGCGCGAACGGCCTCGTGGGTTCCCACGACGACGGCTGGGCGCGGCTGATCCTTGCCGAGGTGGCCGTCCAACGTGGCACACCCGACGCGGCCGTGCAGCACCTCGACGCGCTCGCGGTCCAATTGTGGCAGTCGGTACCTGCGCTCGTCGCCGCACAACAGTTTCAGGCCGCGCTGCTCTGCCAGCAAGAACACGACTACGCCGCCGCGTTGGACGCCGTCCAGCGGCTCATCGTCGACGGCGACGACGCGTTGCTGGTCCCACAGTGGGCCGCACGAGTGCTGCGGATCGAACTCCTCATCGCCACCGGCCGGCTCCACGACGCCCACCGGCACTGGCGTGCCGACGCCGCCGCCGTCCCCGCGTCGACCGCCACGATCACCACCGCGAAGCTCCTGCTCGCCCGGCAACCGCAGGCCCGCACCGATCGGCTGCTGCGGCCCCTACTCGACGAGCCGCACATCTCGCTGTTCGCTCAGGTCGAGCTCCGCCTGCTCATGGCACACCAGGCGAACACCGCCGGCAACACGCAGCACGCCACACACCTGCTACGCCAGGCCATGGTCCTCGCCGACCCGGAACAACTCCGGCACCCGTTCCACGCCAACCACCACCTGCTCGCCCCCACCCTCAACCAGCTCACCCTGACCGCCATCACCCCGCCAGCCGGCGGTCCGCTGAGCCCGGGTGAGATCTCGGTCATGCGACACCTGACCGGACACCGAACCGTCCACGAGATCGCCGCCGAACTGCACCTCTCCCCGAACACCGTGAAGACCCACGTCGCGTCGATCTACCGCAAGCTGGCAGTCCATACCCGGCGCGACGCCGTGCGCGCCGCAGTCGCCCTTGACATCTTCCCCACCCGGTGACGTCCCACCGGGCCTGTGCCGATCGGCACCGAACGCTGGGCTGCGGGATGAGCGGGTAGTGTCGGTGACCGGCGGCACCCTGCGCGCCGTCCGGCGCCAGACACGCCCACGGATAGAGGCGGTCCCTGTGCAGTATCTCAGTGACGTCAATCTGCGCGCGGTCCTCAAGGTGCTGATCGGTCGGGCAGGCGGCACAATCGAGATCAGCAACACTGAGCTCTACGACGCCATGCTGCCCGACAGCGGCCAAGCGGAACGTTTCCGCGTCGAGGAACTGCGGGATGGCCTGCGCCTGACGCTGGTACTCCGTCCGGACGCAAACGGACCTCACGAATAGACGGCATCTCCGAGCTGAACCGGCATCGTCCGTAACCGCCCGGAATGTCGTCGGCGGCGCATCGGCGGTCATACCGCGGGAAGGCCGCCCGTCTCATCTCCCCCGCAGGCCATGTCCAGGAGAATGGACGCAATGAGCGTCGAGTCGATGCTGCTGTTCGTGCTTGCCGCCGTCGCTGTCGTCGTATTGGTGCGGTGGGTCGCAAACCGGACAAGCTTGCCGGCCGCAGCGCTGCTGGCGATCATCGGCATCGGTTACGCCCTCTTGCCGGGGCCCAATGTCGTTCTGCCCCCCGAAATCATCATGGCGTTCGTCCTGCCACCACTGCTGTACAGCGCCGCACTGGACTCGTCGCTGCTCGCGATCCGCCGCAACCTACGCACCGTGGTGAGCCTGTCGGTGCTTTTGGTCTTCCTCAATGCGGTGATGATCGGCATCGGCTTCCAATGGTTCGTCGCGGGAGCGACCCTGGCCACCGGTATTGCGGTCGGCGCGGCGGTCGCGCCGCCCGATCCGGTGGCCGCGCTCGCAGTCGGGCGCAAGGTCGGCCTTCCACCCAGAGTTCTCACGCTCATCCAGGGCGAAGGGCTGCTCAACGACGCCACGGCGCTCACGATCCTCAGTGTGGCCGTCGCCGCGGCCACCGGTGGCGGTTTCTCGGCGCCGTCCGCGCTCGGTCAGTTCTTGATCGCCGCGGTAGGTGGCGTCGCGGCCGGAGCGCTGGTCGCCTACGCTGTCCGGCTGTTGACGCGCGCTCTGAGCAGCGACCCGTTGATGGCGAACGCCGTCTCGCTGGCCACCCCGTTCGCGGCCTACCTGCTCGGCGAGAAGGTTCATGTCTCGGGCGTGCTCGCGGTGGTCGTCGCGGGGCTGATTGTCGGGCACCACCGGCCACGATCGGCCTCAGGCGCGAGCCGGCTACAGACGAACGCGGTCTGGCGGCTGGTCGACTTCCTGCTCGAAGGGTTCGTGTTCCTGCTGATAGGGCAGCAGTTGCCCGAGGTTGTACGCGGACTCGCACAATACGATTCGGCCACGATCGTCATCGCGGTGACGATCACCGTCGGTGTGGTGTTGTTGCTGCGCCCGGTGTGGCTGGTGTTGACCCAGTCGCTGCCCCGATCGCTGTACACCTGGCTGGGTGGCCGGGCTGTCGACGACGACCGTGCCGGGGCTGACAAGACGCCGGCAGCGCCATCACACGATCGCGTATCCCAGCGGCTCACGGGCCGCGCTGTCGTGGCACTCAGCTGGTCCGGCACCCGAGGCGTGATCAGCCTCGCGGCGATCTCCGCCTTGCCGCGGGTCACCGCCGACGGTGCCCCGTTCCCGAACCGCGACCTGCTGCTGTTCTGCACGTTTGTCGTCGTAATGATCACGCTGGTGGGGCAAGGTCTCACCTTCGCGCCGCTCGTCCGGGCGCTCGGCCTGCGCGCCGACGAGGTCGACCAGGCGCGACTACGCAACGAGGCACGCTCGGCCGCTGTCGAGGCTGCCATTGCCAGGCTCGACGAGCTGGCGGCTCAACCGCACAACGACGCCAAGACCCACGCGATCGAGACGATGCGTGGGCAACTCCGCGGCCAGTTGACCCACCATCAGGACCGACGAGATCAGCTGAGCAGCACCGACCTGGTCCACGTGCCGGCATCGCCACGACACGAAGCCGCGCTGCACGTCCGCCGGGAGGTCATCGATGCCCAGCGGGAGGAACTACTACAGTGGCGTGACGCCGGCAGACTGCCGGATGAGGGCCTCCGCGTGCTCGAACGGGAACTCGATCACGAGGAAGGGCTGCTGCCCACGAGGCGGCCGCGCTGAGTTTGGGTGGTCCGGCGCCGGTGAGGTGGCGACACCTCGCTGGTGGTTGCCTGTTCGGGCACTTCCCATGAGACCGCTTCTTGCTCTGCCTCCGTCACGACGAGCGTTTCCGAAGCGTCGATGGTTCAGGGTCGGGCCGGTCGGCCGGTCACCCGGCGCCTCACCCGGTAGTCACCCGGTGACCGGCATAGGGTGGGCGCTGATACGTCTGGTCGGCGAAAGGGCTGCTGATGGAGGCATATCAGGAGGCCGACTTCCTTGCCGTACTGAGCCGTCTCATACTGTCCGCGGACGATCCGCGGTCAGCGCTGCCGGAGGTTTCGCGCCGCCTGGCGCGGGAGCTGCGGCTGCCGTTCGCTGTGATCGAGTTCGACAGCGTTCCAGGCGACGAGCGCCGGGTTGCGTTGCCGCTGCGGCACCGCTCGCGGCCCGGAACCCTCCTCGTCCCCGCCGACCTGCCCGGGCCGACCCTGCAGCGCCTCCGCGAACGCGTGCTGCCGCAGTTGGAGATGCTGCTGGCAGTCGCGACCGAGTACAAGGCGATGGCCGAGTTCGTGCGGACGAGCCGCGACGAACTGCACGACCTCGCGTCGGAGCAGGCGGGTCTGCGGCGGGTGGCGGTGCTCGTCGCGTCCGGTGCGCCGCCGGCCGATGTGCTCGCTGGGGTCGTCGCCGAGGCCGCCGCGCTGCTGGACGCGGACGCCACCAGGCTGATGCGCTACGAGACCGCTGGCAGCGTCGTCCTCGCCGGGTACGGCAAGCCCGGCACCGAGACCTGGCTGGGTCGGCGATTCCAGGTCGAGGGCGACGTCACGGAGCCGGTGCTGCGAGCCTTCCGCCCGGCGAGGGTGGACAGCTACAACGACCGTTCCGGTGCCTTCGCCGCCCTGGTGCGCCGCGACGGTTACAACGCATCGGTCGCCGCGCCGATCACGGTGGGTGGCCGCCTGTGGGGCTGCCTGGTGGTGCTGTGGTCCCGCCGGGAGCCACCGCCACCCGGCGCCGAGAAGCGACTGGCACAGTTCGCCAAGGGCGTGGCCGCGACAGTGGCGAACGTCGAGAGCGGCGCGTCACGCGCCCGAATCGTCCATGACGTCGAGGAAGGTCGCCGCCGCTTCGAACACGACGTGCATGACGTCGTCCAGCAGCGTCTGGTGTCGCTCGGCCTGGAGCTTCGTGCGGCCGAGGCGTTGGTGCCGGACGAACTTGACGAGCTCAAGGCGCGGCTCTCCCACACGGTCGAGGGCCTGACGAGTGTCTTCGAGGTGCTGCAAGAGATGACACGCGGCATCCACCCGGCCATCCTCACCCAGTCCGGGCTCATGCCTGCGCTCAGGGCACTCGCGCGGCGCTCGGCCGTCCCGGTCACGATCAGCCCGGGTCCCGAGCACCGGCTGCCCCCCAGCGTCGAGGTGGCCGCGTACGGCGTCGTATGCGAGGTGCTCGCGTACGTAACTGAGGACGCGCCGCACGCCTCCTCGATCAACGTCGACGTCGCCATCACCGTCGACGACGCGGCCAGGCGCGAGTTCCTCGTGGTCTCGGTCCGCGACGATGGTGCCGGGGGAGCCGACCTGGCCCACGGCACGGAGCTCGTAGGCCTCACCGACTGGGTGGAGGCACACGGGGGACGCCTGCAGATCTCACGTCCGGCCGGTGGGGCGACGTCACTGTGCATCATGATCCCGACCGACATCGACTCCGGGCGGTTTGACCTGGCGCTGGCAGGTGTCGATTGAGTGAGCGGTCGCAGCGGCTCGCCTTGCCCTCGCAACGACTTCGCCACCACTGGACTGGATGACATCGCCGCCGAGGCAACCCCGGCAGGGCGGCATCATCCCGCGGGCGCACACGACACCGTGCAATACGACATCCGCTACCACGACCCGGCCACGTCGTCCTCGCCGCCGCCCAGCACGCCGACCCCATCGTCGTCGGCACCCAAAGCGGCGGCAGCCACGGCTCCCCACTGCTGCTCGGCACCGTCGGCCAGGACATCTTTTGCGGTCCCGTGTGGGACAACGAGGGCGGTCACTTCGTTGACAGGCCAGCAGGTGCCGTCGCGGCGTGATCGGGTCCGAGTTTGCGGCGGTGGCCGATGCTGAAGTAGGCGGCGCGGCGTCGCAGGTGGCGGCGCCCGACCGGCAGTGCGGGCGGGCCGGTGGGCGTGGGTGTGACGCCGTAGAAGAGCCGTTTGCCGACTTCGATGAGGCCGAGGTAGCAGGCAACCATGATCGTGAGCGCGGCGAAGAAGCCGCCGGGTAGTGGATGGAACCCCAGCACGTTGGCGAGGGGGGTGGCGGGCAGCAGCGTACCGACGGTAACCACGCCGAGGGCGGCGAGGGTCAGCGGGAGGCTGGGGTGGCTGCGGAAGAACGGAATTCGGTGGGTGCGGATGGCGAAGATGACCAGGGTCTGGGTGGCGAGGGACTCGACGAACCAGCCGGTGCGGAACTGGGCCGGTCCGGAATGGAACACCCACAGCATGACGGCAAAGGTGGCGAAGTCGAACACCGAACTGAACGGCCCGAAGTAGAGCATGAAGCGGCGGATGAACCGGATGTCCCAGTGCGACGGGCGGCGTAGCTGCTCCTCGTCGACGTTGTCGGTGGGGATGGCGAGTTGGCTGGTGTCGTAGAGCAGGTTGTTGAGCAGGATCTGGGAGGGCAGCATCGGCAGGAACTTCAGGAACATCGACGCGCCCGCGGCGCTGAACATGTTGCCGAAGTTGCTCGAAGTGCCCATCAGGACGTACTTGACGGTGTTGGCGAATATCCGTCGGCCCTCGGCGACACCGTCGGCCAGGACGTTGAGGTTCTTCTCCAGCAGGATGACGTCGGCGGCGTCCTTGGCCACGTCGGTGGCCGAGTCGACCGAGATGCCGACATCCGCCGCGTGCAGGGCGAGGGCGTCGTTGACCCCGTCGCCCAGGAATGCCACGGCCCGCCCGGTCATGCGTTGGAGGCGCACGATGCGTGCCTTGTGCTCGGGGCTGACCCGGGCGAACACCGTTGTGGTCGTGATCGCCGCCGCGAGGTGCGAGTCGTCGAGGTTGTCGATGTCCGCCCCGGTCAGCGTCGTGCCGGCGGGCAGGCCGACGTCCTGGCAGACCTTGGCGGCCACCGCCGGGTTGTCCCCGGTGACGATCTTCACCGTGATGCCGAGCGTGGCGAGACGGCCCAGCGCGGCCGCCGCGTCGGGCTTGGGCGGGTCCAGGAAGACCAGCAGGCCGGCCAGCCGCAGGCTGTGTTCTTCGGCCGCGGTGAGTTGGGTGAGGCCGGGAGCGGGGCGGGTGGCGACGGCGACGACCCGGTTGCCGGCCGTGAACTCGGCGGCCAGGGCCGTCGCGGCGGTGGCCGGCACGTTGACGCAACACTCCAGGACGGCCTCCGGCGCACCCTTGGTGACCATCGTCTGAGCGCCGTGCTGGTCACGGACGAGCACGGACACCATGCGCCGTTCGTAGTCGAACGGCACGATCGACAGCCGGGTGTCCCCGGCCACGGCAACGTGCTGGCCCAGCGCGGCCGGCGAGTCCCACAGCGCCATGTCGAGGGGATTGCCGCCGATCGCACGGCCGTCCTCGACGGCGGCTTCGGTGCAGGTCAGACCCCACCGCAACGGTTCGTCGGGGGAATCCGGATCGGTGGCGACGGCGCGCATGAAGCTGATCCGGCCCTGGGTCAGGGTGCCGGTCTTGTCGGTGAACAGGGTGTCGACGTCGCCGAGGTCCTCGATGCAGACCAGTCGTTTGACCAGGACATTGCGCCGGGCCATCTGCCGGGACCCGGCGGCCAGGCTCATCGACACCACCGCGGGCAGCAGCTGCGGGGTGATTCCCACCGCGATGGCCAGGGAGAACAGCAGCGCTTCGAGGATCGGCCGGTGCAGCACCACGTTGATGACGAAGATCGAGGTGGTGAGACCGGCGGCGACGTAGACCAGCAGCATCGAGAACCGTCGCAACCCGGCCTGGAACTGCGTCTCGATCGGGTGGCCGCCCAGGCCTCCCGCGATGCGACCGAACTGCGTGCCCGTCCCCGTTGCCGTCACCACCCCACGCCCGCTCCCAGCGTGCACCACGGTGCCCATCAGCGCGCAGCCGGACAGCTCGGCCAGCGGCGTGCCAGCCGGCACCGGAGCGGTGTTCTTGTCGACCGGCAGCGACTCGCCGGTCAGCACCGACTCGTCACACTCCAGCCCGGATGCCTGCAGCAGCCTGATGTCAGCCGGCACCACGTCTCCCAGCCGCAGGTCGACGACATCGCCCGGGACCAGCGTGGTCACGTCCACCGCGACCGGATGCCCGCCGCGCACGGCCAGCGCCCGATGGCTGATCTTCGAGTGCAGCGCCTCGGCCGCCTTCTCCGCCCGGTACTCGTTGACCAGTCCCAGACCGACGGACAGCGCCAGGATCACTCCGATGATGATCGCGTCGCTGCGCTCACCGACGAAGTACGACGCCACCGCGGCGACCAGCAACAGCACCAACAGCGGGGAGCGCACCTGGTGCCACAGCACCGGCAGCAGCCGAGCCCGGTGCGTGGAGACCGCGTTGCGCCCGTACCGGGCGAGCCGGCGCGCCGCCTCCCCGGCCGGCAGCCCGCCGTGGCCCACGCCGAGGCCGTACAGCACCTGCTCGGCGGGCAGCTTCGCGGCCCTGGACACGTCCAAGCCGGACTCGAAAAGGTTCGGCGACGGCCCGCCGGCGACCGTCACGATCGCCGACCGTTCAACCCCGGCACGCCCCGCACGCCTAGCTGCCATAACACTTCGAGCCTGCCACGCACGCCCCCGTGCGGATCAGGGCCGGTCGCCCGGCCGGTCGGGACCAACGGGCCGGCAGCGTCCGATGCCAGCTGGCCTAAGAGGTCCTGACACAGTCACACCTCCCTGCACCGGCTGCTCTCGAGGACCGCATTCAACGCTTCGTCAACCGGCAAGCGATCAAACTCGACGGCGTTCAGCACGTCCATGACCAGCCGCACCGGCACCGGCGGCTTGTCCCGTCGTGGCCAGGCTGCGGGTTTGGACCCCGGTCTCGACTTCACGACAAGATGCAGTGAGACCGGTGGTCTCCTCCGGCCACAAGGTTCCTTCCGACTCGGATGGGTGACGTACTGCCTGCGAGTTCGGGCGGCACGGCCCAATCCCTCGCGGGCGGCGTCTCGTTCGGGAACCTCTGATCTGGAATCTGGCCGTAATTGGTAGACAGCTCGTCGGCCGACGGACTTTGAACCGGCCCTCAGTACCGTAACAGGACAGGATTCCCCGCTCATCATCAAAGCGGTACAGGACGGACGAACAAGCATCCTTAGCCGGGAAGATGCCCCTCCCGCCCCGCGACCCGACATCGCTTCTGTCAGGAAACGGCAGCGTAGGCGTCTCATCGAGCTACGGAGGCGGCTATGGGCGGCAACTCCGTGTTTCAGCGGTGCGGGTGCGTGAACCCGGCGACCGGCAGGAGATGGGATCGGGCGTGTCCCCGGTGGGACGAGAAGGGGCACGGCTCGTGGTACTTCACCTGCTCGGTACCCGACCGGTTGGGTCGGGGTCGGCGGGTGCGCCGGGGCGGTCACCCGACCCTTGAGGCGGCGGCCCTGGCTCGCCAGCAATACTTGGCGGTAAGTGCCGAGCAGCGCACGGGTGATGGGTGGACGGCGGCGCGGTGGCTGCGGCAGTGGCTGGACGGCCGGGTTGCGATCCGGCCCACGACCCGGTTGTCGCACGCCGGCTACATCGAGCAGTTCCTGATCCCGCACATCGGCCACCTGACCCTGGCAGACCTGACCGTGGCGCGCTTGTCGGAGATGTTCACCCGGATCGGCAGGCAGACGAATCGAGCCGGGCTGCCGCACACCCCGTCCACGCTGGCGCACGTGCGGACCACGCTGCGGGCAGCCCTCAACGCCGCGGTCCGCGACGGGCTGATCGACGGCAATCCGGCGCGCCACGTCGAACTGCCGGCCAACCCGCGCCCCCGGCCGGTCGTGTGGACGCCGGCGAGGGTCACAGCGTGGCAGGCCACAGGCGCCCGGCCGAGGATCGCGGTGTGGGGCCCGGCCATGCTGGCGGAGTTCCTCGACGCGGTGCGCGACGACCGGCTGTTCGCCCTGTGGTGGCTGCTTGCTTTGCGCGGGCTACGTCGCGGCGAGGCGGCGGCTCTGCGGTGGGACGACCTCGACCTCGACCACAGCGAGCTCGACGTCCACCGGGCCCGCACCACGGCCGGCTACCAGGTGTTCGAAGGCTTGCCGAAGACCGACGCCAGCCGCCGGACCGTCGCCCTGGACAAGCACACCGTCAAGGTGCTTCGGGACCACCGCCGTCAGCGGGCGACCGATACTGGTGCGTGGGCCGACGGCGGGTACGTGTTCACGGTCCGGACGGCCGCCCGCTGCATCCGGACGCCATCACGCGCCGGTTCACCCGGCTCCTAGGTTGCACCGACCTGCCGCCGGTCCGGCTGCATGACCTGCGCCACGGCGCCGCGTGTCTCGCCCACGCCGCCGGTGCCGACCTCAAGACGATCCAGCAGCAGCTCGGTCACTCCACGATCGCGGTCACCGCCGACATCTACACCACCGTGCTACCCGCCACCCAGCGGCACAGTTGTGGACGCTCACGTAATTGCTCTGGTCGCCGCTCGTCGTACCCCGGGCAGATCGCGGGCGTCGGGGCGGCTATCAAGCCACCGATGACCGCGACTGGCCGACCGCCCTGCTCGCCCACGCACCTCCTCCTCGCTGCTGCTTTTCTCTGCCTGCTCGTCGCGACCGTCGCGGGCGGGACGAGCGAACTGCCGGCGGACGCCGTGCCTCGTAGATGGGGGACGACGAGCGAGCGGTAGGCCAATTACGTGAGCGCTGACACATGCAGCGGGCTGAAGCCCAGGACGCCCTGCAGGTACTGGGAGGTGAAGAAGAAGAAGAAGCCGATCATCGCGCCGAGGTAGAGCATCCGCACGAGGTAGGCGCCGGTGCGTCGCCGGTCGGCGAACAGCCGCAGCGGCATGATCGGCTGCGCCGCACGGGCCTCATTGACCACCAGCCCGGCGAGCAACACGATGCCCAGCGCGATCGCGATGATGGTGCTCGGTGCGCCCCAGCCGACCTCGGCGGCGTCGACGATGCCGAACACCAGCGCGGTCATGCCTCCCGTGGCGCACAGCGCGCCGATCAGGTCGAAGCGGCCCTGGCGGCGCTCGGTCTCGCCGATGTAGCGGTAGGCGGCGAACACCATCGCGACGCCGATCGGCACGTTGAGGAAGAACCCGGCCCGCCACGACACCACGTCGGCCAAGACACCGCCGAAGACCAAGCCGGCGCTGGCGCCGATCCCGGCGACCGCGCTGTAGGCGGCCACGGCCCGGGCCCGCTGGTGGCCTTCGGCGAAGCTCGCGGTCAGCAGCGACAGCGACGACGGCGCCAGGATCGCGGCGCCGATCCCCTGGAAGGCGCGGGCGGCGATCAGCCACCAGGACCACGGGGCGAGCCCGACCAGCAGCGAGGCGAGCCCGACCAGCAGCGAGGCGAGCGCGAACAGCACGAGCCCGATGACGAACATGCGGCGCCGGCCGACGATGTCGCCGGAGCGGGCGCCGAGCAGCAGCCCGCCGAAGACCAGGGTGTAGGCGTCCTGGACCCAGGTGAGGCCGGTCGGGGTGAAGCGCATCGCCTCTTCGATCTTGGGCAGTCCGGTGAAGATGATCGAGTTGTCCAGGATGACCATGAAGTAGCTGAGGCAGATGATCGTCAGGATCATCGCCGGGCGGGCCGGGCGGCGCGGTGTCGGCACCGGGCACTTCCCTTCGTCGTGGCGGCTGATACCTCCAGACAACCCAAAAATCGGCAGGTGAGGCAGTGCGGGTCGTGCCCGGTGCTGGCGGTACCCCCTTCCCGCGTCGCCGGGAATCAGCGCAGGCCGATCTCCCGCAGCCAGGCCTCGACCTGCGAACGGGCGCCGGCGACTTCCTCGCCGCGGACGGCGAGACCCGCGCCGATCGTGGCCTCGGGGCACAGCCGCCGGTACTCCTCCACCGTGCTGCCCAGCCCGCTGACGGCAAAGGTGACGAACGGGTGGATGGTCGTGCCGGCCAGGTAGGCGCGTTCGGCGAAGTTGCTCATGATCATGGGTGGGCGGACGTTCCAGATGCCGCTGCCGAGTAGCACCACGTCGTAGCCGCGGGCGTCCGGCAGGGCGCCGGCGATGGCCGGGCGGGCGTCGGCGTTCTGTTCGGCGACGTTGCGCTGGACGGTCGCGTCGTAGCTGTCGGGGTACGGCTCCGCCGCCTCGATCCGGTAGACGTCCGCGCGCACCAACGAGGCGATCATCTCGGCGATGATCTGGGTGTTGCCGACGTCGAGCGTCCGGCGGCCGCCGTACCAGTAGTTCTCACCGGCTCGCGAGAAGTAGGCCAGCAGCACCCGCCGCGGCGATGATCCAGCCGGGCCTGGTGTGCGTGGCGGGGCCGGGGAGGCGTTACCGCAGCCCGCTGTGGCCGCGCCGAGCAGCGCACCTCCCACGGCGAGGAGGGAGCCACCCAGCACGGCACGGCGCTTCGTTCCCACGAGCGGGATCCTCATTTCTCCGGGATCGGCCGGCCGAACGCGGCGAGGGTGATGTCGGCGGGTTCGGGGCCGCCGCGTTTGCCGGTGTCCAGGCCGTCGATCGCGGCGAGTTCCTCGCCGGTGAGCTCGAAGTCGAAGACGTCGAAGTTCTCCGCGATGCGCTGCGGGCGGACGGATTTCGGGATGGCCGAGCGGCCCTGCTGCAGGTGCCAGCGCAGCATCACCTGCGCCGGCGTCTTGCCGTGCGCCACGGCGATCTCCCCGATGGTCGGGTCCTGCAGGGTGCTGGTGTGGCCGCTGTCGCGGTAGAAGGTAATCCCACCGATCGGCGCCCACGCCTGAGTAAGGATGCCGTGCTCCGCGCCGAAGTCCTGTACCTCGCGTTGCTGGAAGTAGGGGTGGACCTCGATCTGGTTGACCGCGGGAACCACCGTCGCGGCGTCGAGGAGCCGGGTCAGGTGCTCGACCATGAAGTTGCTGACCCCGATGGCGCGCACCCGGCCGTCGGCCAGCAGCGTCTCCAGTGCCCGGTACGCCTCAAGGGTTTTGCCGAACTCCGACGGCAGGGCCTGGTGCAGGATCAGCAGGTCGATCTGCTCGACACCGAGTTTGCGGGCGCTCTTGTCGAAGCCGTGCAGCGTCTGCTCGTACCCGTAGTCGCTGATCCAGATCTTCGTCTCGATGAAGACGTCGGACCGGTCGATGCTGGCGGCGGCGATGGCCTCGCCGACCTGCCGTTCGTTGCCGTAGGCGGCGGCGGTGTCGATGTGCCGGTAGCCGGTCTCGAGCGCCGCGGCGACTGCCGCGCGGGTCTCGTCCGGCGGGGTCTGGAAGACCCCGAGGCCGAGGGCGGGCATGACGACGTCGTTGTTCAGTGTCAGCGGAGGTGTGGTCACTGCTGGTCTCCTTGTGGGTCGTACTGCTCGTCGGTCACCTTGTCCAGCCACTCGACGGCCTGGCCGTCGCGGACGCCGGTGAGCGCCATATGGGTCATGGGCGAGGTCGGTGCGGCGCCGTGCCAGTGTTTGACGCCGGGCGGGCACCACACGACGTCACCGGCCCGGATCTCCTCGACCGGGCCGCCTTCGGACTGGGTGCGGCCGACGCCGTCGGTGACGACGAGCCGCTGCCCGGCCGGGTGGGTGTGCCAGGCCGAGCGGGCCCCGGGCTGGAAGGTGACGTAGGCGCCGGTGTACGGGGCGGTGTCCTCGGCGGCGAAGAGCGGCTGGACGCGGACGTCGCCGGTGAAGTTCTCCGCCGGGCCGGGCGTGGACGGCTGCGAACCGCTGCGGGTGATCATCGGCGGCGGGCCTCCTTGTTCAGGTACGGGCTGACCCAGCCGTTGTCGGCCGGGTTGAGCGTCACGCCGGGCGGCACGATCTCGTCGATGCGGTCTAGCACGTCGGCGCTGAGCTCGACGTCGGCGGCGGCGAGCTGCGAGTCGAGGTGCTCCATGGTCCGCGGGCCGATGATCGCCGAGGTGATCCCGGGGTGGCGCAGGACGAACGCGATCGCCAGGTCGATGAGGCTGACCCCGGCCTGCTCGGCGAGCTCGGCGAGGGCGTCGGCGGCGTCGAGCTTGCGCTGGTTCTCCGGCAGGGACAGGTCGAAGCGGTTGGCGAGGCGCTTGCGGGCCTCGGACATCGGGCCGGAGTGGTCGTCCTTGCGGTACCGGCCGGAGAGCCACCCGCCGGCGAGTGGGCTGTAGGAGAGCACGCCCATGCCGTACCGCTGGGTCAAGGGCAGGATCTCGTGCTCGATGTTGCGGGTGAGGATCGAGTAGGTCGGCTGCTCGGTGACGAACCGCTCCCGGCCGCGGTCCCGGGCGATGTACTGCGCGTCGAGCAGCGCGGAGGCGGGGAAGGTGGAGTGGCCGATGTAGCGGACCTTGCCTGCGCGGACGAGGTCGGTGAGCGCGCCGAGGGTCTCGTCGAGGTCGACGGCCGGGTCGTAGCGGTGCATCTGGTACAGGTCGATGTGGTCGGTGCCGAGCCGGCGCAGCGAGTGTTCGACCTCGGTCATGATCCAGCGGCGGGAGCCGCCGCGGTGGTTGGGGTCGTCGTCGAACGGCATGAAGAACTTCGTCGCCAGGATGACGTCGTCGCGGCGGCCCTTCAGGGCTTTGCCGACGATCTCCTCGCTCTCGCCCTGGGAGTACACGTCGGCGGTGTCGACGAACGTGATCCCGGCGTCGAGGGCGCGGTGGATGATGCGGATGCTCTCGTCGTGGTCCTTGGTGCCCCACGCGCCGAACATCATGGTGCCGAGGCACAGGTTGCTGACCTGGACGCCGGTGCGCCCCAGCGGGCGGTACTGCATGATCTACTCCTTGTCCGAGTCGTTGCCGGCGGCCGGCATGACCTCGTCGATGAGGCGGATCGCGTTGAGCGTGCGCGGGTAGCCGATGAACGGCAGCAGCTGCGTCGCCGCAGACAACAGGGTCTGGCGGTCGTTGCCGACGTTGCGGTTCGCGGCGACGTGGCCCTTGACCTGGGGTTCGCAGCCGCCCATCGCGATGAGCATCGCGAACGTGAGCAGCTCCCGGGTCCGCAGGTCGAGGCCGCGGCGGGTGTAGTGGTCGCCGAAGCAGTTGCCGGACAGGTACCGCTGGATGTGCGCGGTGTCGTCCGGTGCCGCGGCGTACATGGCGTCGACTGCGTCCGCGCCGACGATCTCCTTCTGGGTCGCGAGGCCGCGTTCCATGCGTGTCTCGGGTGTGGTGGTCGACTGCCCTTCCAAGGGCAGCTCGACGCCGCGGGCGGTCAGGATCTCGTTGGTGGCGTGCAGGAAGTCGAAGACCTTGCCCATGCCCGCGTACGGCACGGCCTGGTACACGATCTCCTTGACCTCGACTGGCGTCACGCCCACGGTGAGGGCGGCGCCGAGCATGACCCGGTACTCGCTGATCCCCTGCATCCCGATGAGCGCGGCAAGCTGGACCATGAGCCGGGTGCGGGTGTCGAGCGTGCCGTAATGCAGGACCTCGTCGAAGGCGAAGTTGTCGAAGTACTCGATCAGCTCCGGGTCGGTGACCGAAAGGGTCGACACGTGCCCTGGGAACAGTTCGTCGTGGTGCTGGCGGGCCTGTTCGTTGGGTGCCACAGCGCAGTGCCTTTCACGAGGCCGGGACGAGCCGGACGGTGACCGGGACGGCCTTGTCGCCGACGACGGAGCCGACGATCGCCGGGCCGTACCGGTCGTACTTGGCGTGGTAGGCCGCATCGATACCGGCATGCACATCCGGTGCGGCGTCGGCGAAGGTCACGTCCCGCTCGACCCCGCCGGCGCGGATGCGGCCGGTGCCGGCGGCCATGGCGCGGCGGTACCACGGATTGTCGGGGCCGTAGGCGGAGCGGACGTAGAGCTCGTCGCCGGCACGGACGACCCACATGGTCACGTACAGGCGGAGGCTGCCGTCGCCGCGGCGGGAGGCCAGCTGCAACTCCTCGGCCCGCCCAACCCGGCGCAGCTCGTCATCGGTCCAGGTCGTTGCTGGTTTGGTCATGGCTGGATCAGCACCTTCAGCGCGCTGCGGTCGGCCATCGCCCGGTAGCCGCCGGGCACCTGGTCGAGGGCGACGGTCTGGTCGAAGACCTGGCCCGGCTGGACGCGGCCCTCAAGCACGTCGGGCAGGAGCTCGTCGATGTAGGCGCGGGCGGGCGCGACCCCGCCGGTAAGGGTGATGTTGCGGAAGAACACCCCGAAGTCGGCGGGCACGTCCGGGTACTGCGGCGCGCCGACCCGGCTCACCGTGCCACCGTTGCGGACCACGGCGAACGCGGTCTCGATCGCCGGCTTGAGCCCGACGCACTCCAGCACGGTGTGGGTGCCGTCGCCGCCGGTCAGCTCCCGGACCCGCTCGATGCCCTCCGCGTCGCGCTCGGCGACCACGTCGGTCGCGCCGAACTCGCGGCCGAGGTCGGTGCGGTCCTTGTGCCGGCCCATCAGGATGATCCGCTCCGCGCCGAGCCGCTTCGCCGCTAGCACGGCCGAAAGCCCGACGGCGCCATCACCGATCACGGTGACCGTGGTGCGCGGGCTGACGCCGGCGGTGACGGCGCAGTGGTGGCCGGTGGGGAACACGTCGGACAACGCGAGCAGCGACGGCAGCAGCGCGGAGTCCTCGGCGACGGGCAGCTTGACGAGGGTGCCCTGCGCCTGCGGTACCCGCACGGCCTCGCCCTGCCCGCCGTCGACGCCGTCCCGGGCCCACATCCCGCCGTGCCGGCACGACGTCTGCAGCCCTTCCGGCAGAAGTCGCAGGTGTTGTCCGCCCACACGAACGGCGCCACGACCAAATCCCCCGCCTTGAGCCCGGTGACGTCCCGGCCGGTCTCCTCAACGACGCCGAGGAACTCGTGGCCGATCCTGTCCCCGTGCCGGGTGGCCTCGCGGGATCCGTACGGCCACAGGTCGCTGCCGCAGATGCAGGAGCGCACCACGCGCACGATCGCGTCGGTCGGGTCGCGCAGGACGGGATCGGGAACATCCTCGATCCGGACGTCGCCGGCACCGTAGATGAGTGTTGCACGCATGGTTGTTTCCTCCGAAATGTCCGTTCAGTAGGTTGCGCGGGCCCGCGGGCTGACGCCGCGTCGGTGTTGCTTCCGGTCGGGCCCGGGCGCAGGGGCCGGTCCGTCTTCGTGACCGCTACCCCTGTGCTGTCCATCCAAGCTGCGGTGCGGTCGATGTGGCAGTGGCTGCTGTTCCAGGTACTGCCAGAACCCCTCAGGTCGGCGTGCTCATTCGGCCGGGCGGGCGGCGGGCCGCTCGTGCGGCGCCGCGGTCCAACTGGCGAGGAGGTCGAGGGCGTCCTGGGAGGCGGAGCCTGGTTCGGCGGTGTAGGCGTTGAGCCGCAGCCCGACGTCGGTGATCAGGTCCAGGGACTCGTAGGCCAGGGTGAGGTCACCGACCTCCGGGTGGTGCAGGTGTTTGACGCCGGAGCGGTGCAGGCGGACGTTGTGCGCCGCCCACCAGGTGCGGAACACATCGCTGCGGGTCGACAGCTCACCGATCAAGTCAGTCAGCGCCCGGTCGTATGGATCGCGGCCGGCCTCCGCGCGCAGCAGCGCCACGGTGTCCCCGGCGAGGTTCTCCCAGTCGTGGTAGAACGCCTGGCTGGCCGGGTGCAGGAAGATGAACCGGGCGATGTTCGGCGTGGCGGCCGCGGTGTCGAACAACGGTGCGAACACGGCCCGGCCGAGCGGGTTGGCGCCAAGGACGTCGAGGCGGCCGTTGCGCACATACGCGGGGGCCATCGTCATCGCATCCAGCAGGCGCTGCACCACCGGGCGCAGCTGCGACGTCGGCCGGCGCCGGCCCCGGGCGGTCGCCGCGGTGGTGTTCGCGGCGCGGGCCAGGTCGAACAGGTGCGCCCGCTCGGCGTCGTCGAGCTGCAGCGCCCGGGTCAGGGCTTCCAGGACGCCGTCCGAGACGCCGGAGAGGTTGCCGCGCTCGAGGCGGGTGTAGTAGTCGACGCTCACCCCGGCCAGCAGCGCGACCTCTTCCCGCCGCAGCCCTGAGACGCGGCGGTGCCCGCCATAGTTCGGCAGGCCCGCCTGCTCAGGGGTGACCTTGGCCCGGCGGGTGGTGAGGAAGTCACGGATCTCGGCTCGGCTGTCCACGGCTTCGACGCTACGACCGCCGGGGCCGGAGTGGGAGGTTCTGTCATTACCCCGAACAGCAGATACTCCCTGACCAGCAGCGAACAGGGTTTGCTGGACGAGACGCCACCTGGCGATCGGGTCGCCCTCGACCGGCAGTACCGAGGCCGCCGCGAGCGCTACGGGCGAAAGGACGCTCCATGGACACACCACCGCGTGACCGCGTTGAGGATGACGTCATCCGGGCCTACCGCGCCCAGCTCGACGCGATGGCCGGCGGTGACACCGATGCGCTGGACGTGCTGCTCGATGCTGGCTTCACGCTCACCCACATCACCGGATACCGGCAGCCCAAGGCCGAATGGCTGACCCAGATGCGGGCCGGGCAGTTCGTCTACCACGGGATCGAGGAACGCAGCATCGAGGTTGCCGTCGCCGGCAACAACGCCCGCCTCGTCGGGCGCATCGTGACCGACGCGACCGTCTACGGCACCCGCGCACAGTGGCCGCTGCAACTGGTTCTGGACTACGCCCGGACCGGTGAGAGCTGGATCGCACTGCGTTCCATCGCAACCACCTGGTAACGATCGTTCCAGCACGCCGCCCGGGTCGCGAACCACCCCGGTTGACCGGCACCCGTCGCGGTCGCGACGATGCAGATCGTGGAGAAGCGGCTGCGGTGGTTCGACGACGGCTCACCGCTGCTGCGCGCGACCGCCGACCGGCTCGGGTTCGGCACCGCCCTGCCCGCTGGCGAGGACTGGTACGCCTGCCCGCTGTGCCTGGTCGCCTACCCCCGAGCCGCCGTCGCCGCCGGGGTCCTCACCGAGGAGCACGTCCCGCCATACGCGCTCGGCGGTCGCGGCCTGCTGCTGACCTGCGCCGCATGCAACAACACCGCCGGTACCACCCTCGACGCGCACGCCGTGCGCCGCCGGCACCTCGAAGACTTCTTCATCCGCGGCACGGCGACCGGCCGCACCCTGCCGGTCACCGTCCGCGCCGCCGGTATCCCGCTGCGCGGCACCGCCCGATGGACCGACGACGGCAGCCTGCAGATCTTCGGCGTGCCCCAGCAGAACACCCCGACCAGCAAGCCGCACACCTGCACACCCTCGACGACTACGTCGACCGGGCCGAACCCAAACCCGACCTCACCATCACCATCCACACCCGGCAGTACAACGCCAACCGCGACCAGCTCTCCTGGTTCCGCGCCGCCTACCTCGCCGCGTTCGCCGCACTCGGCTGGCGCTACATCCTGCGCCCCGTCATGGATCCCTACCGCATCCAGTTCCGCGAACCCGACACCGCCACCGTGCCCGTCCGAGTCCTGCGCGACCGCACCGCAGCCCCCGACCAGCGCCGCATCCTGCTCGTCGAGCAACCTGACGACCTCCGATCGGTCGCCGTCACCTTCGGCCAACGCCTCATCCTGCTGCCCGGCATCGACCAGCCCCAGACCAGCCACCAGCTCCACGATGCGGTCACCGCACGCAGCACCGACGGCGACCCACGAGCCGACCTGCAAGGCAAAGAGGTGCCCTGGCCCCGCTGGCCCACCTACCTGTTGGACCACCACCCACCCACCCGGTGACGCCGAGCACCTCGAACCGGACCGGTGTCGCCCGGTCGAGTGACCGCCTACGCGCACGCGCCTCTCCATGCTGTCCGCAGACGACAACCGGGCGAAAGGTAGGCGGTCATGCGGTCCGACAGCGGCGTGATCTTCAAACGGTGCGGCTGCCGCGACACCCACCGGCGACGACTCGAGCAACGCTGCCCCCGGCTCACCGAACGCGGCCACGGCACCTGGTACTTCCACTGCTCCGCCACCAACCTCCTCGGTCGCCGGGAACGCGCCCGCCGCGGCGGTTACCCGTCCCAGACCGCCGCCCGCCGAGCCCGGGACGAGTTCCTCGCCGGCACCGCGGCGGACCGCACCGCGCAGGGCTGGACGGTCGAGCGGTGGCTGCGGCACTGGCTCGACTCCCGAACCAGCATCCGGCCCACGACCCGGTTCCACTACACCCGCGACGTCGACACCGTCCTGATCCCCTACCTCGTCCGGTACCGGCTCGCGGACCTCGACGCCCAAGTGCTGCGGACCGTGTTCGCTGCGATCGCCGACACCCGCAACACCAAGGGCCGCCCGCAGTCCGTGTCGGCCATGCACCACCTGCGCACCACCTTGCGCGCCGCGCTCAACCTCGCGGTCAAGGAGGGCGTGCTGGACTGCAACCCGGCCCGGCACATCGAGATCAAGGGCTACCAGCAGCCGCACGCCAAGGTGTGGACCGAGGCCCGCGTCGAATCATGGGAGCTGACCGGCGCACACCCGGCGGTGGCGGTGTGGACCGCCGACCAGCTCGCCGAGTTCCTCGGCAGCGTCAACGACGACCCGCTGTTCGCCTTCTACTGGCTGGCCGGCCTGCGCGGCCTACGCCGCGGCGAACTGTGCGGGCTGCGGTGGAGCGACATCGACCGCGCTGTGCTGACCATCGAACGCAACCGCACCACCGCCGGCTACCAGGTCGTCGAAGGCGACCCGAAAACACCGGCCGGACGCCGGGCGGTCGCCCTTGACCGGCGCAGCGTGCAGATCCTGCGCGTCCACCGCCGCTACCAGCAGGACCGGCGGGCGGAGGCCGCCGCGAACGGCACGTCCTGGACCGACTCCGGCTACGTCTTCACCCGGCCTGATGGGCTGCCGATCAACCCGAACTACGCCACCACGCGGTTCCGGCTCCTCGTCCGCCGGGCCGGGCTGCCACCGGTCCGGCTGCACGACCTGCGGCACGGCGCCGCATCCCTCGCCCACGAGGCCGGCGCCGACCTGAAGACTTTGCAGGACCTGCTCGGGCACTCCAGCATCGTCGTCACCGCCGACACCTACACCAGCGTCCTGCCGCAAATTCAGCGCCGGTGCGCCGACGCCACCGCCCAGCTGGTACTCAACGCCGCCCGCCGCACCCGCAAAAAGATCAAGACCAAGGCCCGCAAGAACCGGTCCGACCGGCCCACCACGGGAGCTCCGGCCCCGGCCAAACCGAAAACAGGTGCTCCCGCCTCGACCAAGCGAAAGCCGGCCGGAAAGGCACAGGTCACACGCCGGTCCAGCCGTGAAACCACCGTCCCCCAGGCGGCACCCACGTCGCACCCATGCGACACCCACCGTCCACAGGAGACGGAAACGACGAAGGGCCCGAACCGCATCGCTGCAGCTCAGGCCCTGTCGATCAAGCGCGCCCGAAGGGACTCGAACCCCTAACCTTCTGATCCGTAGTCAGATGCTCTATCCGTTGAGCTACGGGCGCTTGGTGCCTGCCTAGTGTACACACCAGGTTTTACCGGTTTTGCGCGGAGGCTCCGGGATTCGAACCCGGGATGGGCTTTAAGACCCAAACCGCATTAGCAGTGCGGCGCCATAGACCGAACTAGGCGAAGCCTCCAACAACCCCTGTCGCCAGGAGCCGCCGTCCGAGGATACAGGGCCGATGAAGGACCGGGCAAAGAGGGTGACCCTCCGGCGCGTCGGACCGGGCCGCGTGGTTTGCGTCACATCGTCCACTGGTGGACGTTTGCCTGGTCGCACGGCGGGTGCCATCGGCGTCGGCGCATTACGCTCTTGCGAATGGAAGAGGATCCGAAGTCCACCGAGCCTCCGACTTCCAACGAGCCACCCCACCGCCCACGGGTTCTCGGCGACACCTCCCTGCGGTTCGAGCCGCCGCCGCAGGAGTCCGCCCCGGAGACCGCGCCGCCGGCGGCTTCCCCGCGTCCGGCGACCACGCCGTTCGGTGCTCCGCCGCCGCCCGTCGTGGAGGCGCCGCGACAGGCGGCACCGCAGCCCCGCGTGGCGCGACCGGCGGCGAAGCCGGTGACCCCGTTCGCCCCGCCACCGGTGGCCGGACCTGCGCCGCAGCCGAGGCCGGCGGCCGCTGTTCCGCCGGTCGCTGAGCCCGCGAAGCAGCCGAGGCAGGCAGCCGCTCCCGCGCCGGTCGCGGAACCCGCCAAGCAGCCGAGACCGGCGGCCGCTCCCCCGCCGGTCAAGCAGGCGAGCCCTCCCGCGCAGCCGCCGCCGGTGACGAAGGCCACACCGGCGAAGGCCGCGCCGGTGAAGGCCAGCGCCAAGAAGGCGGCGCCCGCGAAGGTCGCGGCGAAGACGGTGCCTGCGGCGCGGACGTCCGAGCAGCCGGTGCCCGCCACCGAGCCCACCCAGGTGACGCCCCCGGAGGCGGCGGCCCCGGCGAAGAAGGCGGCCAAGAAGGCCGTGGCCAAGAAGGCGCCGGTGAAGAAGGCAGCACCCAAGGCGGAGGTCGAGCCCAAGGCGGAGGTCGAGCCGGCACCGGGGGCCACGCCCGCGAAGAAGGCACCCGTCAAGAAAGCCCCCGTCAAGAAGGCGGCGGTGAAAGCGACCTCGACCCAAGAGGTCCTCTTCCCGGCACCCAAAGCACCCGAGGCGCCCGCAGCACCCGAGCCACCCGAGGCGCCCGAGCCGGCAGCCGAGGCGCCCAAGGCACCTGAGGCACCCGAGGCACCCAAGCCGGCGCCGGTGGTGGACGAGGCGCCGCTCGTCGAAGGGCGGGTGGAGGTGGTCGAGGCCGATCCGACCGACCTCGGGGTCCCGCAGATGGAGCAGGAGACCGTGCTGGAGGCGGAGCCGGCCGGGCGGGGGATCAATCCCGCGTACCTGCCGGAGCTGCTCGCCCTCGCCGCGGTCGCGCGGCTCGGGGAGGCGGCGCGGGAGCGGGCCGCCTGGTACGCGGCGAACTACCCCGGCGTCGACGGTGACGCGATCGGGCGGGCGGTGACGCGGGAGTTCGTGCGGCGGGCCAGGAGGCTGGGGATCGTGGCGGGGGCGGCCGGGTCGCTGGGGCTGGTGGTCGAGGCGGCCGGCGTCAACTGGCTGCACGCCAAGCTCGTCCTGCACCTGGCCGCCGCGCACGGGCACGATCCGCTGGACCGGGCGCGGGCGGCCGAGCTGCTCGTCCTGCAGCGGGTGTACGCGGAGGTCGCCACCGCCGAGGCCGCCATCATGGCCGCGGAGCAGGCGCAACGGTCGCGGCGGGCCGGGCCCGGGGTGGGGGTCTCCAGGCTGGCGGGCCCGCTCGGCCGGACGCTCGGCGGCGGGCTGCTGCAGGCCGCCGGGGTCAGGATCGCCCGGCGCGCGGTGCCCGGGATCGGGCCGGTGATCGGGGCGGTCGCCGCGGTCAGGTCGACCGAGGCGATCGCCATGCGCGCCACCCGCTACTACCGGCGCAAGCCGATCCCAACCCCCGACGGGCGGTAGGGGTCACCGCGGGGCGACCCGCAGCGACGGCACCACAGCAGACGGCGGCCGAACAGGCCCGGAAACCGAAGCGGACGGCGACGGCCGGACGGGCCTGGAACCCGAAGCGGACGGCGACGGCCGGGCGGGCCTGGAAACCGACGGCGACACGGAAGGCGACACGGAAGGCGCCGGAGCGGGCGGCAAGGCGTCCGGGCCGACCGCGATCGTGGTCCAGGCCCGGGCCGCGGCACCGTCGCCGAACTCGACCATGCCCAGGTAGCGCTTCGCGGGGTCGAGGTCGTGCCAGGCGGCGGTGAAGGTCACCGGCCGGCCGGGCTGGACCGCGGCGACCGGCGGCGTGACCGTGAGGTTGCCGGCGGGGTCGCCGCCGACGAGGAACGTGTGCGCCACGACCGGCCGGCTGTCGGCGTCGGGCGGCGCGGCGAAGCGCACGACGTACACCTCGAACACCCCCATGGACGTGAGCGGGATCTCCTCGTCGGCGGTGGTGCCGTCGCTGCGGTCCACGAGCTGCCCGTCCTGGTAGAGGTAGAGGTCGACGTCGGTGCCCGGGACGTGGTCGGCGGCGAACGTGGCCAGGCGGCCGAACTCGGCGCCGGGCGGCACGGTGACGGTGAACTTGAAGACGGCCGGGCCGGTGGCGGGCGCCGTGGGCACGAAGGCGGCCGTGCTGCCGGCGAGGTTCTGCTGGTGGACGGCCGACGGGGTGAGGCCGAAGAGCTTGGTGGTGACGTTGCCGCTGTACCCGGCGGTGAGCTCGATCGCGGCGGTGCCGGCGGCGCCGGAGCCGGCGACCTCGCCCGGGCCGGTGAGCGCGACGGGCCGGGCGCCGATGGGGCTGCGCACGGTGTGGCCGCGCAGGTCGGTCCAGGTGAGGGAGCCGAAGGTCCAGACGCGGTACGCGGCGTCGGTGCGCCGGATGGTGACCTTGAAGGTGGCGGACTCGCCGGGTGCGACGGTCAGGGTGCTCGGCGTGACGGTGACGGCGAGGCCCTGGGGCGTGGTGACGGAGGCGACGTAGACGCTCGGCTGGGTGGAGACGTTGGTGACGGTGCGGGCGACGGTCTGCGTCCCGGGCAGCGAGGCAACCGCGATCGACGGGTAGTTGAGGTCGCTGGGGTCGGCGGTGCCGACGGTGGGGCACCAGTCGCTGACGAGCTGCAACTGGCCGATGGCGCACCCGTAGCGGGCCCAGTCCTGCGGGCCCGACTCGTAGACCAGGCCGGGGTCGAAGGCCTGCGAGGGGCGGACGTGGCCGGAGCCGTAGTCGAGCGGGCTCGCGATCTTCCCGGCCCGCTGGATCATGCCGTCGGTGTTGTCGTGGACGCCGGCGGTGGTCATGAGCGCCGACTGGACGGCCGACGGCGACCAGCCCGGGTGCTCGGCGCGGATCAGGGCGGCGATGCCGGCGATGTGCGGGCTGGACATCGAGGTGCCGGACTCGCCGTCGAACAGGTTGCCGTGGTGGCCGGCCGGGGACACGCCGGCGACGATGTCGACGCCCGGGGCGGTGATGTCGGGCTTGATCAGGTCGCCGCCGCCGGCGAGGGCCGGGCCGGCGGAGGAGAAGGCGGCCATGGCGGGCGCCCGCGGCACCACCGCCGACACGGCCGAGAGGGAGGCGGTCGGGTTCGGGGTCGCCAGGTACGCCTTGATCGCCGCCCCGGCGACGTGGTCGACGTGCACGGTGGGGATGACGTGGTAGTCGGCGTTGAGCGAGTTCTCGCTCGGGTTGTAGAGGACCATGCCGACCCCGCCGGCGTCGCGGACGGCGATGCTCTTGTCGGTGCGCGGGTTGACGCCCCGCTTGCAGAGCACGATCTTGCCCTTGACCAGCGCCGGGTCGAGGGTACCGGGGTAGCAGAGCTCGACCTTCTCCGCGTCGGCGGTCTTGAGGCCGGCCTTCACGGAGTCGACGAGCGGCGCGGACGGCACCGCGGGGCCCTGGCCGGCGCCGGTGTACGTCTTGCCGTTGCCGAGGGTGACGGACTTGTCGGCGCCGCGGTCGTGGTTGCTGGCGGCGACGGTGGTGACCCAGGGCGCGTTGTGCGCGACCGTGGACTCGTCGGGGCCGCTGTTGCCGGCGGACGTGGCGACGAAGACGCCGGCCGCGGCCGCGTTGTAGAAGGCGAGCTCGACCGGGTCGACGATGAGCGACTCGGAGCCGGAGACGGAGTAGTTGATGACGTCGACGCCGTCGCTGACCGCGTCGTCGACCGCGTCGAGCAGGTCCACGGTGCCGCCGGAGCCCTCGCCGTCGGACTGCCGCCACAGCGCCTTGTAGACGGCGATGCGGGCGGCGGGCGCCATGCCGGAGATGGTGCCGACGGGGTCGCCGTTGATGGTGGCGGGGACGTCGGGCAGGCCGGCGGCGGTGGTCGCGGTGTGGGTGCCGTGGCCGTCGTAGTCGCGCGGGGAGTGGAACTCCGACTCCCAGCCGCCGAAGCCGCCGCCGTCGTAGAAGCGGGCGCCGATGACCTTGTTGTTGCAGGTGATCCGCTGCTGGGCGGTGCCGGTGCCCTCGTCGCACTTGTCGGTGCCGCCCTTGGCCCACTTCTTGTCGATGACGGCCTGGTCGGGGCGGGGCTCGGGGAGCGGGGCGAGGCTGGGGCTCTCCGGCCAGAAGCCCGTGTCGATGACGCCGATGATCATGCCCTCGCCGGCGCGGGACGGGTCGCCGAAGTGCTTGGCCCACGCCCCGGCCGGGCCGTCCAGGCCGAGGAAGCCGGTGGTGGAGACCGTGTCGACGGTGCGCCGCTCGTTGGGCCAGACGTGGCGCACGCCGGGGGTCCGCTCCACGCGGGCCTTCTGCTCGGGGGTGAGCGCGGCGGCGAAACCGTTGAAGGCCGACTCGTACACCGTGACCGTCCTGCGGATCCCGGCGCGGCGCAGGACGTCCGCGCGGCCGGCCCGGATCGCGCCGCGGGCGCTCTCCTGGCGCCCGGCCGGGTCGCCCTCCAGCTGCACGATGTAGAGCGCCGAGCTCGCCGCCTTGCCGGAGACCGCCACCGGCAGCGCGAAGACGGATGACGCGACGAGGGTGATGACGAGAAGGATTCGGCCCACACAAGTCAGACTAAGTGTGGCAATTTGCCCTATCTCAGGAACGCCAAATGATCCTTGAGCAGGGCGTACCCCACGAACGACACGATGTCGAGGATCGTGTGCGCCACGATGAGCGGCATGACCCGGTTCGTCCGCCGGTAGAACCAGCCGAAGACCAGCCCCATGACGAAGTTGCCGATGAACCCGCCGAAGCCCTGGTAGAGGTGGTACGACCCGCGGATCGCCGCGCTGGTCACGATCGCCACCCAGGGGTTCCACCCCAGGTCCCGCAGGCGGGTCAGCAGGTAGGCGATCATGACGATCTCTTCGAGGACGCCGTTCTGCAGGGCGGCCAGGATCAGCACCGGCACCGACCACCAGTGCGTGCCGAGCGCCTCGGGCACGATCTGCGCGCTGATCCCCAGCTCCCGCGCCGCCCACACGAGGGCGAGACCCGGCAGGCCGATCAGGGCGGCGAGGCCCACGCCGTAGCCGAGGTCGGAGCCCGGCCGCACGCCGAGGCGCCAGTCCTCGTGGTCGCGGCGCAGCAGGTACACCGCGAGCAGCGGCGCGACGAAGCCCAGACCCGTGTAGACCAGCTGGTATGCCAGGTCGAGCCAGGGGCGGTCCGGGGTGATCGACGGGTTGAGCGTCGCGGTCTGCTCCGAGAGCGGCTTCACGTAGGTGAGCCGGTCGATGATCGCCAGGATCGAGAGGATCGCGGACCGGCCGAGCGACACGCCGAGCAGCAGGATCACCTCGACGCGGACGGCACGCTTGTCGATCACGCGCGAAACTCTAGTTCGGCAGGGGCGCCGCCCGCACGAACGGCGCCCCTCCCGGTGTTACGAGTCCCCGAAGGCGTCGTATTTGATCCGAATTGCGGGGACCTGCATCTCCGCGAGAGTGCGCAGGGTCGAACGCACCATCTGCGGCGAGCCGGAGACGAAGAAGTCATGGTCGTTCCACGGGCCGTAGCGGGCGACCACGTCGGAGATCTTGCCGTGCTCGCCGGGGAACTCGGGGTCGTCGGTGGTCGCGGCCACCACCGACAGCCACGGGTAGCGGGCGGCGAGCCGGTTGAGGCAGGCCAGGTCGTACAGGTCGTCGCGGTTGCGGGCGCCGAAGAACACGTGCACCCAGCGGGTCCGGTTGGCCCGGGTCATCTCCTCGATCAGCGCCTTGATCGGGGCGAAGCCGGTGCCGCCGGCGACGCAGACGATGTCGCGGGTCGAGCGGCGGTCCATGACCATCGAGCCCATCGGCGCCCCGAGCCGGATCATGTCGCCCGGCTGGACCTTCCGGACCAGCGCGGAGGACACCCAGCCGGCGCCGACGGCCCGGACGTGGAAGTCGATGGAGCCGTCCTTGCGCGGCGCGTTCGCCGCGGAGTACACGCGCCACAGCCGCGGCTGATATCTGCATTCGACGCTGATGTACTGGCCGGCGCGGTACTCCAGCGGCTGGAGCGGACGGCACGTGATGACGGCGATGTCCTGGTTGCGCCGCTCGTGGTAGAGGACCTCGGCGTGCCAGTAGGGCGGGTTCGTGGAGTCGGCCTCGGCACCGGCGATCATCTTCTCGGCGATCACCGCGTAGGCGTCCCGCCAGGCCTGGTCGAACTCGTAGGTCCACTGTTCACCGGCGAAGGTGCGCAGGCCCTCCATCAGCGCCTCGCGGATGACGTCGTAGTGCTCGGGCTGCACGTGGAACTTGCGGTGGTCGCGCCCGAGCGAGCGCAGGTACTCGTCGAACGTGTCGGGGTCGTCGACGGTCTGCACGGCGGTCACGATCGCGCCGAGGAGCCTGGAGCGCTGCACATCCATCTGGACCGGGAAGAGGTCCCTCAGCTGCGGTTGGTTCAGGAACATACGCGCGTAGAAGTAGCTGGCGAGCTTGTCCTGCTGCTCCTCGACGAGGCTCCAACTCTCCTTCAGTAAACGCGACAGATCGCTCATCGGTGCCCTTCGCGGTCAAACGTAGGTGCCGTAGGACAGCCAGCGTCGCCACCAGGGAAGAACACGCATCGCACTGAGTGTGCGACGTCCCGTGTTCACCGCTTCTTTTCCACTCGACGCGCCGGGACGGGGCGCTGGACAGTACGGCCGTTCGGCTCAATCGCACTGACTGTCCGGCCACCGCACACCACCGGTGATTGGCTGGTGACAGAGCCAGCCGCCCATGGAGGTGCACCGTGCCGACCGTGTCCGATCTTTCGCGCGACGTGTCCAATGAGCTCGACGACCGGATGCAGCTCTTCATCCGCCGTCAGGAGATGCTGTTCGTGGCGACGGGCGAGCCGGAGGACGGCCACGACTGCACGTTCGTCACCGGCGGCGCCGGCTTCGTGCGGGTCCTGTCGGGGGACCGGCTCGCGTGGCCCGAGTTCGGCGACGCGGGACTGTCGGAGGCGATCACCGACATCGAGCGCGACCCGCGGGTCAGCCTGCTCTTCGTCGACTTCGCCCGCGGCGCGATCGGGCTGCACGTCAACGGCAAGGCGAAGGTGCTGGACGACGACGCGATGCGGCGCGCGTACCGCTCGCTCAACCTGGATCCCGCGCTGGACCTGGTCGCCGACCGCCGACCGGCCCGCTGGATCACGGTCTTCGTCGAGTCGGCCTACATCTCCGCCGCTGGCGAGCTGTAGCGTCCCGCCCTTCCGGACACCCGGCTTTCCGGGCGTCCGGGTTCAGGCGTAATGCCAGGGCTTGCCCGTCTGGCGGTACTCCGTCGTCGGCACGAGCGGCGCGTCGTCCTCCATCCGGTCCACGTAGAGCCGCCCGTCCAGGTGGTCGATCTCGTGCGCCACCAGGCGGGCCAGCGCCCGCTCGTACACCGTCGTCACCGTCGAACCGTCGAGCAGCTCGCTCTCCACGGTGATCCGCAGCGGCCGCCGCACCAGCCCGCGCACGTCGAAGAACGACAGGCAGCCCTCGAACTGCTCGTCGGCGTCGGCCGACTCCGCCACGATCTTCGGGTTGATCAGCACGATCTGCTCCGCGTCAGGGTCGGCCGCGCGGATCACCGCCACCGCCAGCCCCGAGCCGAGCTGTGGGGCGGCGAGCCCCACGCCCTTCACGAAGGGGTGCAGCGCCTCGATCCGGTCCAGCGCCGTGGCCAGCTGCTCGATGACGTCCTCGGCCCGCGCCGACTCACCGGGCAGGTCCAGCCGCCGCACCGGCCGGTCGAGGCCGGCGTCGCCGCGTTGGATCACACCGGCCGCGCGCATGGCGTCACTCGAGGCCGGCTGCACGAAAGGGGGCTCCTCCCAGTCGTCCGGCTGCTCGACCGCCCCCTCCGGCCGGGTGCCCCGGAAGCGCCATTCCAGCCGGTAGCGGTCGTGCAGGGTCGCCTGCTCGGTGTGCCACGAGAAGACCGCCCGCCCGTCGACGGACAGCTCCTGCGTGATGGGGGTGCGCAGCGGCACCTCCTCCGCCGACAGCGACGTCTGCACGCCCCAGACGACCGGCCGCATCCGCGCCGGGAACTCGACCTCGATGGTGAGCTGCCGGGTGGGCAGGCGGACGGTGCGCTGGAACCAGTGGCCCCACTTCTCGACGCTGATGTGCCACGAGTACGCGATGGTGGTCCGCTGCCCCGGGTACAGGGGGAAGCGGCCCTGCGCGTTCTCGAACAGCAGCCACGCCTCCTTGAGCGCGTCCCGGTCGGTCTTGGACCGCCAGTCCATGGGCTCGCCGGCGCACGACGCGACCATCGCCAGCTCGTCCCACAACATGGGGTGGTCACGGTGATGGCGGTTGGAGCGCGCCGGGTCGTCCGGGTAGCGGTCCACGGAGATCCGCACCAGGTAGCGCGTGACCGGCTCGGTGCCGGCGTTGTACAGCGCACGGCGGACCGTGCACCGATATTTGCCGTCGACGTAGGACAGCCGGGCGGTCTCCCGCTCGACGACCAGTCCCGTGCCGGGCGGCAGCCACTGGTCGGGCACCGGCGGGTCGCGGCCGGGCAGGCCGACCCGGCTGCGGGCGGTCGCGCGCAGCTCGTCGTACTCCTTGTAGCGCTGCCAGATGGCGCCGCCGCTCTGCAGGATCGCCTCGGCGCGCCGGGCGAAGTCCTCGGTCGGGCGGTGGCGGCGGGCCTCGACGTGGCTCACGTAGGAGGCGTCGAACCCCATGGCGGCGGCCAGCTGCTTCTTGGACATGCCGCGGTCGATGCGCCACCGCGCGAACTCCGCGACGAACGCCTCTGACGCCCGCTGCACGGGAGAGTCGCTCGAAGTCATGTCCGTCCCAGCCTCGCAGGGAGACGGCCCCTGCCCGATTCAGTGTCCTCGGGGTCGGCGGCCGAACAGGTCAAGCGGACAATTTGCCGACAAAAGGGTTGACAACGCCACCCCATCGGCGTTGATCAACGCATCGGCATCAGCAGTCAGTCTGTGCAAAGTTACACAAAGTGACATCGGATAGCGGACAATGTTGGAGTGGTTAGGCTTACCTAATCGAGGTATCGTGTGCGCTTGGCATGCACGTCTGGGGGTATCCGACGGTGGTGAGCACCGCACACACGCATAGGACGAGCGCCGCGCCGCGGCGTCCTCGCAGTGTGTCCCCCTGCCCGCCCGGCACCAGCGGCGACCCAACGTGACCGCCCTCATCAGCCGGACGGCCGTCGATCCCCTGGCCCCGGTGATCGCCGGGCTGGCGCAGATGGGCCTGCGGCACGGAAAAGAATCACTCCAAGGGCTGTCCACCGGGCTCGTCCCGCCGCACACGCCCGGCTGGCGCGCCGCCGGCGAGCTGCTCACCGCCGAGGGCGTCCGGGAGTGGCTCGGCGCCGCCGCCCGGCGCTGGGACGCGCAGCCGCACGCCGCCGCCGCCCTCGCCTGGAAGTGCTACTCGTACTGGCTGGCCCTGCCGGCTGTGATCGGGTTCACCGGCTCGCGGCGGGTACCGCTGATGACGCCGGACCACGTCCTGGTCCGGTTCTCCGACCGGCAGCCCTTCCTCACTCTCGCGCTGCGCCGCCCCGTCACCGCGGTCCTCGCCACCGACCCCATCGTCGCCACCGACACGCCGGGGCTGCTCATCGTCGACGACGAGGACGAGCTGCTGGGCGTCATGCGGCGCTCGCTCGTCGACGCCCACCTCGACCCGATGCTCGACGAGGTGCGCAAGCAGGCCCGCCTGGGCCGGCGGACGCTGTGGGGCTCGGTCGCCTCCGGGGTCTCCTACGCGATCTCCCGCGGCCACGTCGCGCCCGCGGACGTCCTCCTCGACACCGCCCACCGCGTGCTGGCCGCGCTCGGCGCCGACGACCTCGTCGACCTCAGCGCCCGCGAGCAGGGCGGCCTCGACATCAAGCGGCGCACCTGCTGCCTCGCCTTCACCCTGCCGACCCCGAAGGTCTGCTCGAGCTGCTGCATCCGCGCCTGACATCATTTCCGGCGTCGATGGGTAAGTTGATGTCATCAACGACAGCGTCTCGACCAAACACACCCGGCACGTCCGCCTGGGCGACCACCTCTGTCTGCCGTTCGCGAGCGACCAGGAGCAGCGCGAGGTGGTGTCCGCCTACATCGCCGACGGCCTCGTCCGTGGTGAGCGGGTCCTGTACTACTCGGACCGGACCGCGCCCGGTGCCATCGACGCTTGGCTCGACCCGCGCGGCGTCGACGGGGCCCTCGCGATCGCCCGCGGCCAGCTCGAGGTCCGCCCGGCGGCCGACGACCACTTCGACCCGGGCGTCCTCGTCGACGGCATCCGGGACGCCATCCGGGACGCCCGCGCCGCCGGCTTCCAGGGGCTGCGCCTCACCGGCGAGATGAGCTGGGCCCTGCCCGACACCGTCCGCCTGCACGAGTACGAGTCGGGTGTCGCCTCGACCGTCACCGGCTCCGACGGGGTCGCGGCGGTCTGCCAGTACGACGAGCGCCTCTTCGACAAGGCGGACTTCTCCGGTCTCGTCGCCCGGCACCCCGTGGTGATGACCATCGACCCGCTGCACGACGACCGCCGGCTCCGCATCGTGCCCACGTTCGCGCCCCGCGGCCTGCGCATCATCGGCACCGTCGACGACTCGACCGCCGGGCCGTTCGCGGAGGCGCTCGCCCACACCGCGGGATGGCCCGAGCCGATCGTCGTGATCGACCTCGCCGAGCTGCGCTTCATCGACATCGCCGGCATCCGTGCCCTGGTCCGCGCCGCCGAGGCGCTGCCACCGGACCGGGTCCTCGAGGTGCGCCACCTCGCCCCGACCCTGCGCAACGTGCTGCGCATCGTCGGCTGGGACACCACCCAGGGCCTCACCATCGGGGACGCGGGGGTGCGGGCGTCGTGACGGGCCTGAAGCGCCGCGACCGGCGCCGGAGCACAACGGGGGCGACGTCGTGACCCTGATCCACCAGGCGCTGCTGTTCGACTCGCCCGAGCAGTTCCTCGCGGCGGCCGTGCCGTTCATCGTCGAGGGCGTGCACCGCGGTGACACCGTCCTGGCCGTGACCTCCACCCGCAACACCAGCCTCCTGCACGAGCGGCTCGACGCCGCCGCCGACCGCGTCACCTTCCTCGAGCCGTCCGGCTGGTTCGACTCCCCCGGGCGCACCCTCGACGCCCACCACCGCCGCATCGACGCCCTCGCCGGCGACAGCGCCGTCCTGCGGGTCATCGGCGAGCCGGTCTGGGTCGGCCGCGACGACCTCGAGACGTCGGAATGGGGCCGGTACGAGTCGGTGGTCAACGTCGCGCTCGCCGGCTCCCGCGCCTGGGTCATGTGCGGCTACGACAGCAGCGCCCTCGCCAGCACCATCGTCGACGACGCCCGCCGCACCCACCCGCGGCTCGCGGTCGGCACCGCCAGCGAGATCAGCGCCGACTTCACCGAGCCCGCCTCCTACTACGCCGCCCACAACACGCCGCTCACGCCGTACCCGGCCACCGGCGTCGAATGGATCCCGGTCCACCCCGACCTGGCCCCGGTCCGGCAGTTCGTCGCCGACCACGCCCCGCGCCTCGGCGTCGCGAACGACCGGATCGACGACTACGTGCTCGCCGTCAACGAGATCGCCACCAACGTCCTGCGGCACGGCGGCGGCACGGGCGAGGCCCGCATGTGGGCGACCGACCGCCGGGTCGTCTGCGAGATCACCGACTCCGGCACCGCCACCGGCAACTTCCTGGGCTTCCTGCGCGCCGACCCGCACTCGGAGCGCGGCCACGGGCTGTGGATCGCCCGGCAGATCTGCGACCTGCTGGAGATGCGCACCGGCACCACCGGCACCACCGTCCGCCTCCACATGCGGCGGGCGGTCTTCTGAGGGCGGAGCGGCGCACCCCTGGTTGGATGGACACCGTGACCGCTGCCTTCTTCGCCGCCGAAGGTCCGCCGGAGGCGGAGTTCCGCCCCGGCATCGCCCGCCGGATGGCCCACAAGACGGTCGCCGCCGGCGCCCTGATCAGGGACCCGGCCGGCCGGATCCTCTTCGTCGTGCCCAACTACAAGCCGTACCTCGACCTGCCCGGCGGCATCGTGGAGACCGGCGAGCCGCCGAGCGCCGCCTGCCGCCGCGAGGTCCTCGAGGAGCTCGGCCTCGACCGGCCCACCGGCCGCCTGCTGGTCGTCGACTGGACGCCCGGCCGCGACCCCTGGAGCGACCAGGTCCAGTTCGTCTTCGACGGCGGCGTCCTCGACCCCGCCACTGACCTGCGCCCCGCCGCCGACGAGCTCACCGGCGTCCGGTGGCTCCCGCTGGACGACGCCACCATCCGCGCGTCCCTGCACCGCCGCCTGACACTGGCGTTGACGGCGCTCACCACCGGCGAGCCGATCCACGCCGAGATGGGCCACCGCCACCAGTAGCGTTACTCAACTCCGGGCGCCCCACTCGCCCCCGAACGGGGGAAGCTGACCGGCGCAGGACCGGGACCGTTCGCATGCTGACGACCTCGTGTCCGGCCACGCACACTCTGTTGCGTGACACGGTTCATTGAGGAAGCAGCATGATCGGCCATACGCCCCGCCACCGGGAGCCCGGCCCGACCGTCAAGATGCTGCGCAAGGTGCGCTGGCTCCGGGTGATGCACCCGCGCCTGCCGGCATCGTCGGTGGTCGCCATGGACGCGGGTCTGGACCCCACCTGCGTCTCCCGGCCGTCGGCAGTCGCGCTCCCCACCCACATCACATAACCCGCCGACCGCGGAAGGCCGACTGCGACGGCCCGTCTTCTCCGGTCAGCCGCCGGCACGAAAAACGGCGCCCCTGGTGTCAGAGGCGCCGTTTGCCGGGTGTGTCAGTCGTCGAGCCAGTCCAGCGAGCGGCGGTTGCCGCCGTTGGCGCCACCGCCGCGAGGGGCGCCCTGCGGGTCGCCGTAGCCGCCGCGCTGCTCGTAGTTGTCGTTGCCGGCCCGCGGGGGCTCGGGGACGCGCTCGTAGCCGTCGCGCTCGTAGCCGGCGGCGGGCTCGTAACCGCCGCGCTGCTCGTAGCCGCCGCGGCCGGCGTACGGGCCGTCGTAGTCGGCCTGGCCGTTGTAGCCGTTGCCGGCGCTCGGGCCGTAGCCACCGCCGGCGCTCGGGTAGCCGTCGCCCCCGCCGCCGGGGGCGTAGCCGCCCTGGCCGCTACCGGCCGACGGGCCGTAGCCACCCTGGCCGCCGCCGGGGCCGTAGCCGCCCTGGCCGCCACTCGGGCCGTATCCGCCCTGGTCGCCGCCCTGGCCATAGCCGCCCTGGTCGCCGCCGTACCCGTTGGCGCCGTTGCCGTTGTAGCCGCCGCCGGACGAGGGGCCGTAGCCGTTCTGACCGCCGTCCGCGCCGTAGCCGCCGCCCTGGCCGCCCGCGTAGCCGTTGCCGGCGCTCGGCTCCCAGCGCTGGGTGGAGTCCGCGTACCCGCCGCCACCGCCGCCCGAGGGGCCGTAGCCGGCCTGGTCGTTGTAGCCGTTGCCGCCGCCCGCGCTGTACTCGGGGCTGTAGGGGTCGACCGCCGGGCGGGACGAGGGGCCGTAGCCCGCCGAGGGGGCCTCCTGCCCGTAGCCGGCCTGGTCGTTGTACCCGCCGCCGTTCGCCGCGCCATACCCCGCACCGGCGGCCGCGGCACCGTAGCCGGAGCCCGCCCGCGGCAGGGGCGCGCCGTACGGGTCCGGCGGCACGTCGTAGTCGCTGGCGCGGCCCGGGCGCACGATCGCGGTCGCGTCGTTCGCGGAGCCACGGTTGATCATCGTGGGCGCACCGCCCATCGCGCCGACCATCGTCGGGTCGGCCTGGGCCTGGCGGTAACCGGGGCGCTGGGCCCCGCCTCCGCCGCCGCGCCGCGGGGCCGGCTCCTCCTCGAGGTCCTCTTCGTCGTCGTCACCGCGGCGGCGCAGAAGCAGCACGATCGCGACGATGCCGAAGATGACCAGGAGCGCGCCGAGCGCGATCAGGATGTACGAGGAAAGGCCGCTGCCGCCCTCGCTGGACGTGTTGGTCGTGTTCGCCGCGCCCGGGGCCGCGGCCGACTGCGAGTCGGCGCCGGCGGGCTGGGTCTCCTCCATGGACGGCGGCGCGATCGGGGAAGCGGTCGACCCGATCGGCACCAGGGCGATCCTGTTACCGGTGCTCCCCTTGCCCGCCTGCACGTTGATGTTCTTCGACCCGGCGTCGTACCCGTTCATGGTGACCGAGATCGAGATGCCGCCCGGGGCGATGGGGTTGCTCTCGGTGCCGAGCCAGCGGTAGGCGCCGGCGTCGTTGGTGGTCGTCGAGCGGCTCTTGCCGGCGCCGTCCTCCATGGTGACGGTCGCGCCCTTGAGCGTCTTGCCGGTGGTCGAGTCGTTGACCGTGCCTGAGACCTCGGTCACCGTCTGCGTCGCCGGCGCGGTCGCCGCGGCCGCCTTCAGGGTCACCTTGATCGAGCCGTTCCCGCCGCCCTGGATCTTGAGCTGCCCGTTGACGTCACGCGACTGGCCGGCCGGGATCGAGCTCTGCCCGGGCGGCGTGAAGGAGACGGTGAAGCTCTTCGAGCCCTCCGCCGGCAGATCGCCCGGCGCGACCGTGCACTCGAAGCCCGTCGAGGTGTTCGAGCACCCACCGGGCGTGTTCATCGAGATGCCCTGGTCACCGACCGGGATGTCGACGCTGAACTTGACGTCGTTGTTCGGAGGGGCGTCGCCGGTGTTCCGAACCGTGATCGTCGAGGACCCCGCGCCACCACCGACGGTGATCGTCGCGCTGCTCGCACTGATGTTGAGGTTCGCGGCCGCGAACGCTGGTGCGGCTGTCGTGCCGACTAGAGCGCCCGTCACCAGTACGGCCGCCGCCCCCGAGCGGAGCAGCAAGGCTCGTAGGTGGGTAGTCACGTCCACACCCCTCCGGATCTTGACTTCACCCGAGCGTCTCTGCCGAGCATGTCTGTCGATGGTCCATCATGCGAGCGGGGCTCGCTTTGCATGGTGCGCCGCAGCAAACTATGCCTTGTCCACAGGGGTCGGCGAAAGGCGCAGGGTGTTGCGACCGGCCCACAGGCGGTCGTATCGTCCCGTCATGTCCACTCCGCACCGATATTCCGACACGGTGCAGACCGTCCTTGATGCGATGGATGCCGGACTCGTTCCGGACCGGTTCGCGCTGCGTGACGCTGTGCGCGAGCTTCTGGCTGACCTGCGGTCCCGTGTTCCCGGCCGTTCGGTGGAGGTGCGGGTTCCTCCATACGGTGCGATTCAATGTGTCGAGGGTCCGCGTCACACGAGAGGTACGCCACCCAACGTCGTGGAGACCGATCCTGCCACCTGGCTGGAGATCGCCACGGGTCGGAAATCGTGGCATGAAGCAGTCACCACCGGGAAGATCCGTGCGAGCGGAGTTCGGGCTGATTTATCGGCCTATCTACCCTTGTAACTGCGCAATTCGTCCGGGACACTGGTTACGAACCGCGCGTGAACTGTGGCTGTGCGTCATGCCAAATTCCTCGCGTACACTTTGGGGCGCGAAGGCGACCGAATTGCGGCGCCTATCAGGTCGGATTCCCCTCGACCCACACCGCCGACGAACCCCGACGAACTGCGACGACAGGAGCGGCAACGTGCCCCGAGGCGATGGCCGGTTGAGCCACGAGCTCGACCCCCAGCGTCCAGGTCCTCAGGACAAGTGCGGTGTGTTCGGCGTCTGGGCGCCGGGCGAAGAGGTCGCGAAGATGACCTACTACGGGCTGTATGCGTTGCAGCACCGTGGCCAGGAAGCGGCCGGCATCGCGGTTTCCGACGGCTCAGGCGTGGTGGTGTACAAGGACCTCGGCCTCGTGTCGCAGGTCTTCGACGAGCCGACCCTGGCGAGCCTGCGCGGCCACATCGCGATCGGCCACGCGCGCTATTCGACCACCGGCGGCTCCAACTGGGAGAACGCGCAGCCCACGCTGCGCTCCACCGCCCCCGGCGAGGACCGCGGCGGCACCACGATCGCCCTGGCGCACAACGGCAACCTGGTCAACACGGCCGAGCTGGCCCGCCGCGTCGCCGAGCTCGGCGAGCGCGACCAGATGAACTCGACCAACGACACCGCCCTGGTGACGGCGCTGCTCGCGGCCCGCCCCGACCTGTCGGTGGAGGCCGCGGCGCTGGAGGTGCTGCCGACCCTGCGCGGCGCGTTCAGCTTCGTGTTCATGGACGAGGACACCCTGTATGCGGCCCGCGACGTCAACGGCGTCCGCCCGCTGGTGCTCGGCCGCCTGGAGCGCGGCTGGGTGGTGGCCAGCGAGACCGCCGCGCTGGACATCGTCGGCGCCAGCATCGTGCGCGAGATCGAGCCCGGCGAGCTGATCGCCATCGACGAGCACGGCCTGCGCTCCACCCGCTTCGGCACCCCCGACCCCAAGGGCTGCCTGTTCGAGTACGTCTACCTGGCCCGCCCCGACACCACGATCGTCGGGCGCAACGTGCACGCCGCGCGCGTGGCGATCGGCCGCACGCTCGCCAAGGAGCACCCGGTCGAGGCCGACATGGTCATGCCGGTGCCGGAGTCGGGCACCCCGGCCGCGATCGGCTACGCCACGGAGTCCGGCATCCCCTTCGGCCACGGCCTGGTCAAGAACGCCTATGTCGGGCGCACCTTCATCCAGCCGTCCCAGACGATCCGCCAGCTGGGCATCCGGCTCAAGCTCAACCCGCTGCGCGACAACGTGCGGGGCAAGCGCCTCGTCGTCGTCGACGACTCTGTCGTGCGCGGCAACACTCAACGTGCGATCGTGCGTATGCTGCGAGAAGCTGGCGCAGTCGAAGTGCACGTCCGCATCTCGTCGCCGCCGGTCAAGTGGCCATGCTTCTACGGCATCGACTTCGCCACCCGGGCGGAGCTGCTCGCCAACGGGCTCGACCTGGAGGGGATCCGCCGGTCGATCGGCGCGGACTCGCTCGGCTACGTGTCGCTGCCCGGCCTGATCGCGGCGACCGAGCAGCCGGCCAACCGGCTGTGCAGCGCGTGCTTCGACGGGCAGTACCCGATCGAGCTGCCGGCCGACAACGTGATCGGCAAGCACGTCCTGGAAGGTGTGGCGCGCGCTGCGGGGGCCGCTTCCACCACGACCGACGGTGGCGCGGTCAGCGTCGCCGCCAGTCCGGGCGGCTCGGGCGCACTGCTGCGCCCGTGACCCGCCCACCCGTAGCACCATGCGGTGGCCGCCGCCAAGGCAATCAAAGGGGAGAAAGTGACGCACGTGGATGAGCGCGCCGAGAAGGCCGGTGAGACCGGCCAGGGCAGCACCCCCGAGCGGCAGTTGTGGACCGCCGGTAACGGCAGGGGCCGCAGGCGCACCGTGACGTACGCCGACGCGGGCGTGTCGATCCACGCCGGCGAGAAGGCCGTCGAGCTGCTCCGCACCAAGGTGCACCGCACGCACCGGCCCGAGGTCATGGGTGACATCGGCGGGTTCGCGGGCCTGTTCCGGCTCGACCTCAAGAAGTACAAGAGCCCGATCCTCGCCTCGTCCACCGACGGCGTCGGCACGAAGCTCGCCATCGCCCAGGCCATGGGCATCCACGACACGGTCGGCATCGACCTCGTCGCGATGGTCGTCGACGACCTGGTGGCCTGCGGCGCCGAGCCGCTGTTCCTGCTCGACTACATCGCCTGCGGCGAGGTCGTGCCGGACCGGGTCGCCGAGATCGGCGCCGGTATCGCCGACGGCTGCCGCTACGCGGGCTGCGCCCTGCTCGGCGGCGAGACGGCCGAGCACCCCGGCGTGATGCGCCCGGACGAGTACGACATCTCCGGCACCGGCGTCGGCGTCGTCGAGGAGGACAAGATCCTCGGCCGCGACCGGGTCGAGGTCGGTGACGTCGTCATCGCCCTGCGCTCCTCGGGCCTGCACTCCAACGGCTACTCGCTGGTCCGGCACGTGCTGCTCGGCGCGGGTCGCATGCGCCTGGACAGCGTCATCGACGAGTTCGGCTCGCAGCGCACCCTCGGTGAGGAGCTGCTCACGCCGACCCGGATCTACGCGAAGGACTGCCTCGACCTCATCACCGAGAGCGACGTCCACGCGTATGCCCACGTCACCGGCGGCGGCATCCCGGGCAACCTGGTCCGCGTCCTGCCGGAGAACGTGGACGCCGTCGTCGACCGCGCGACCTGGCGGCCGCAGCCCATCTTCGACCTCGTGCGCACCAAGGGGCGCATCGAGGACATGGAGATGGAGAGCACGTTCAACATGGGCATCGGCATGCTGACCGTCGTCTCCGCCGAGGACGCGGACCGCACCCTGGCGTTCCTCGCCGGTCGCGGCCTGGACGCCTGGCAGGTCGGCGAGGTCATCGAGGGCACCGGCCAGGTGCAGATGGTCGGCTCGCACACGCGAGGCTGACCGTCCCCCTGGGGGATGCCGGAAGCTGTCGGAATAGGCGGGATTGGGGAAGTCTCGCCTATTCCGATCTCCAGGTCTTACCGCGGAGGGGCAAGAGACCTAGGCTGAAGCGACACGTCCCTACACCCAAAAGGAGGACGGGGCGGTGTCGTGGAGCGGCATGCGCGGCATCTCGCCGGTGCCAGGCTACGTCGTGATGCAGCCCACGACGTTGTGCAACCTTGACTGCACGTACTGCTACCTGCCGTTCCGGTCCCGCAACGACCGGATGAGCCCCGCCGTCGCGGGCGCGGTCGCCGCGTCGGTCAACGGGTGGGCCGCGGACAACGACCGCTTCTCCGTGGTGTGGCACGGCGGCGAGCCGCTGACCGCCGGGCGGGCCGCGCTCGCCGAGCTGATGGCCCCGTTCGAGGGCGTCGAGCACCACGTGCAGACGAACGCGACGCTCATCGACGACGACTGGTGCGAGTTCTTCACCGAGCACCAGATGCACGTCAGCGTCAGCGTCGACGGGCCACCCGAGCTCAACGACCAGCGGGTCGACCGGGCGGGCTCCCCCTCGTACAGCCGGATCCAGCGCGGCATCGAGACGCTGCGGCGGCACGGGATCCCCTTCTCGGCGCTCTGCGTCGTCAGCACGCCCGGGCCGGGCCTCGCCACCCGGCTCTACGACTACTTCCTCGGCCTCGGCTGCGACGTCCTCGGGATCAACATCGAGGAGCAGGAGGGCGTCAACGCCCGCGCGAACGACCACGGCGCCGCCGCGGTCCGCGGCTTCTGGGCCGAGCTCGTCGGGGCGTGGCGGCGCGATCCGCGCATCCACGTGCGGGAGATCGAGTGGACGCTGCGCTACGCGGGCGCGGTCCTGGCCGGCGGCGCCGACGGCGTCCTGCCCGCCGCGCTCGACCCGATCCCGACGATCGCCGCCGACGGGCGCGTCTTCCTGCTCTCACCCGAGCTGGCGGGCTTCACGGACGCGCGGTACGGCGACTTCTCCTCCGGCAGCGTCCTGCGGACCCCGCTGGCCGAGATCCTGGCCGACGCGGCCGGCTCGGCCGGGTGGGTGCCGGAGTACCTGCGCGGCGTCGAGGCGTGCCGCTCGACGTGCGCGTACTTCGGCTTCTGCGGCGGTGCCCACGCGGCGAACCGCTACTTCGAGCACGGCAGGTTCGACAGCACCGAGACGAATCACTGCCGCAACAGCAAGATTTGCCTTCTGGAGGGAGTGCTGGACCATGCCGGAGCACGCTGACCCGGTCACCGAGCGCGTCCACGGAGCCGCTGACGGCCTTCGTGTGCTGCTCGACGAGGCCGCCGTGGCAAGGGCCGCCCGCTCGGAGGCGAGTGGTCAGGACGGCGCGAGCGCCGTCTGCGCCTGGAACCACTTCGAGAACATCCCGACCTTCTACAACTGGAACAACCGTCCCCGTTGAGGGCTGGTCCAGCAGCGTCAGGCTATGACCAGACACCCACGCGGTGTGCCGTCGAGAGAACGGCCACCGCGCGGGTGTCTCGGACATGACGCGGGCACGTGGGGTCGCCACGTGCCCGTCAGCCGGGTAGACCGATGATCAACGACTCCGTGAGCGCCAATCGCTGTCGCTGGAGGAGTCGTCGTAGTTACCGTCGTCCTCGTCGTCGGCCTCATCGTCGACTTGATCGCCGGATCCGGCGTAGTCGTCGTAAGACTTCGGGCTGCCCGCGAGCTCGCGCTGCAACGCGTCGAGGTCGGTGTTTGGGGAGTGATACTTCAACTCCCTGGCCACCCTAGTCTGCTTGGCCTTCGCACGGCCGCGCCCCATGGCTCGACCCCCTCGCACAGAATTACGGGGCAGCCATTACCGGCAGGCCCCGACAACGTCAGGCATCTCTCGTGGCTCTTACGGTACATGTCGAGGGCACCTTTCGGCATCTCGCCCCTGCCGACCAATTCGGTGGCGTTGCTTACCCGACCGGACCGGTTGGGTAAGCACCACCGTCGTACCGTGGTCGTCACGTCTTACAAGAGGATCGTACGGAGCCTTCCGACGTCGGCCATCCGCCGTTCGGCGAGTCGGTCCGCGGCGGCCGCCGGCGGGACCCCCTCTGCCTCCGCGAGCTGCAGGATCTCCCGGGTGGTGTGGAAGATCCGGGCGGCCCGCTGCTGGGCCCGGGCGAAGTTGAAGCCTTCGATCTCGTCGGCCACCTGGATGACCCCGCCGGAGTTGACGACATAGTCCGGGGCGTAGAGCACGTCGCGCTCGGCGAGCAGTTTCTCCACCCCCGGGTGAGCCAGCTGGTTGTTCGCCGCGCCGGCGACGATCTTGGCGCGCAGCACGGCCACGGTCTCGTCGCTGAGCGCCCCGCCGAGCGCGCACGGCGCATACACGTCCAGGTCGGCCGCGACGAGATCCTCGCTGCTGCCGACCACGTCCACCTGCGGATACGTGGTGCGGACCCACTCCAGGGCGCGCTCGCTGACGTCGGTCGCGACGATCGACGCGCCGTCCTCGATGAGGTGCTCAGTGAGGTGCTTGCCGACCTTGCCGAGTCCGGCGATGCCGACCCGCCGGCCGGCGAGTGTCGGGCTGCCCCAGCGGTGCTCCGCGGCTGCCCGCATGCCCTGGAAGACCCCATAGGCGGTAAGGACCGACGAATCACCCGCGCCGCCGTGCGATTCGGAGCGTCCCGTGACGAACTTGGTCTCCTTCGCCACGACGTCCATGTCCTGCACATAGGTGCCCACGTCGCACGCCGTGTAGTAACGGCCACCGAGCGACTGGACGAACCTGCCGTAGGCCCGCAGCAGCGCCTCACTCTTGTCCTTGTCCGGGTCACCCCAGATGACGGCCTTGCCGCCGCCGAGGTCGAGGCCGGCGAGCGCGTTCTTGTACGCCATGCCGCGGGACAGGTCGAGCACGTCGTGCAGCGCGTCGTCCTCCGACGCGTACGGATAGAAGCGGGTCCCGCCCAACGCCGGTCCGAGCGCCGTCGAGTAGATGGCGATGATCGCGCGCAGGCCGGACGGCCGGTCGTGACAGAAGACGACCTGCTCGTGGCTGGTGGTGAAGACACCCATGGATGCTCCTGTGTCGGTGGGGGGCCCGATCCTCGTGAGACGGCGCCTGTACACCGACCCTAATACCGGCGACCGACAGTTTCGTGCGACGATCGGCCCGTGCCGTCGCTCTTCGCGTCATATCTGCGGGTGTACGAGCCGCTGGCCGCTTTCGATCGCGACCACCAGCTGTACTGGCGTCGCTACGTCAAGGAAGGCCGGGCGGTCGCGCTGTCCGACGGCCCCGGGCGGCAGCGGACGGCGGTCATCGAGGCGCTCGGGGCCGGCTGGACGCGCCTGCCCGACCTCCCCGACGAGGCCTATGTCCTGGAGGCCGACGACACCCTGCTCGTCTGCCCGTGGAACCTGCGCATCCGGGTCGCCGAGGCGGCGCTCACCGCCCGCGACGGCGTGCCGAGCGTGATCGCCGACGCCTTCGTCCCGCCGGTGCTCGCCGGCCTCGCGCAGACCGTCGTCGACGACTGGCGCAGCGGCGACAACGTCCTGGAGCGCGGCATGCCCCGGGTGCACGAGCAGGTCGCCACGTGGGGGGTGCCCCTGCGCTGGTTCGTCTTCGTCGACCTGGAGGAGCGCGAGCTGTCGCTGCGCCCCGGGCGGCGGGTGCTGCGCTACCGCACCGAGATCTCCAAGGCCCGCCGGCGGGCGCACCGGGCCTATGCGGTGCTGCGCCGGGCCATCGGCGACGCGCCGATCACGGTCGCGGTCGAGGAGACGGCGCGCTGGCTGGAGGAGTTCCACTCCCGCTCGATCGTCGAGCTGGACTACGGCGGCCTGGTCGGCCTGCTGTCCGACGAGACCCTCATCGAGGACGACTCGCCGGGCCTGGTGTCGGCGGGCCTGTCCAGCGTGGCCCGCGGCGACGCCGACGAGGCGACCGAGGTGTACGAGAAGCTGGTCGAGCGCTGGCGCGCCGTGCAGCTCCTGGAGCGCTGCAACTAATCCCCCGTCCGGCTTTCCCGGCCATCACACCCCGCACGCGTGGCGTCGCGGGGTGTTTTGTCGTGGAGTTCGATCACGGTAAATGTCCGAATCCCAACAGCCACGAACGGGTGTCACCCTTCGCAACCGAATCGCTCCGAAGTGGTGTCCGTTATGGGTTATTGGGAGGACTTTGTAGGCTACCGCTCACCCGGTCGAGTGAGCTAGATTCGTATCGGCTCACCCACAGAGCGTCACATCCGGTCCCGCTTTATCCCATTTCGTGTCACCAAAATGGGAAAATTCACTTATTCATCATCCGTCCATACAGGGACCTTCAGCCGTTCGGCCCATGTCGGACATCGGGGACTAGCCGGACCATAGGAAACGCGTCGGCCGGCGGGACCCCGTCCGACGTTCCTGGGTACCTGTGGAGGAGTGACCGATGCCATCTCGCACGCATGAGCCTGAGCCGTTGCTAACACCGGCTGAGGTCGCGTCGATGTTCCGCGTCGACCCGAAGACCGTCACCCGATGGGCGAAGGCGGGCAAGCTGAGCGCCATCCGCACCCTCGGAGGCCACCGCCGCTATCGCGAATCCGAGGTGCGCGCCCTGCTCCAGGGACAGATCCCGCAGCAGCGCCAGGGCGACTGAGGCGCAACCCTACCTCGCGCATCCCTCCGGTGCCAAAAAGACACGCTTGTTCCCGCGACGCGCTCGGATCGTCACCCCCCGGTGATCCGGGCGCGTTGCTTTGTGCGGAGACAGCCGTTCAGACCAGCGTGATCCGCACCCCGACCGTGCCGTCCTCGCCGCGCCGCCGGACGCTCATCCAGACGAAGAGGCGGCCACGCAGGCCGTACTTGCGCTTGATGAGCTCGCGGGCGGTGCGGCCGCCCTCCGGGCCGAGGATCGTCGCGTGTCCCGGCACCGCCTCGCCGGTCGGCACCCCCCGGACCGTGCACGGCGCCACCGTCACCGCGCCGTCCCGGCGCATCCGCTTCACCTTGCCGGAGTCGGCGACGGTCCAGATCACCAACGCGTCACCGTCGGGTGCCACCCACACCGGTGTCGGCACCGCGGTGCCGTCCCGCCGGAACGTCGTCACCGCGATGTACGCTTCGTCGCCCAGCCGCTTCGCCGCACTCGTCATAGGCCACACCGTACGTAGGTGCAAGCGCTCGTGGGGACATCACACGCGCGGGTGATGAAAGGCTAGTCTGATGGTCCCAACCAGAACTCTTCGGAGATCGTGATGAAGCTGTCGATCCTGATGCCGGTCTACAACGAGGAGGTCCGCGTCGCCGACGCCGTCAAGCAGGCGCTCGACGTGGACTATCCGACGGAGACCGAGCTTGTCATCGTCGACGACGGCAGCCGGGACCGCACCGCCGAGATCCTCAACGGGCTGCACGACGAGCGCATCCGCGTCGTCATCCACCCGAGGAACAAGGGCAAGGGCGCGGCCATCCGCACCGCGGTCGAGCACGCCACGGGCGACTACATGGTCATCCTCGACGCTGACCTCGAATACGACCCGCAGGACATCCCCAAGCTGCTCGAGCCGGTCCTCGACGGCCGCGCGACCGTCGTCTACGGCAACCGGACCTTCGGCAGCCACAGCTCGTTCTCGTTCTGGTACGTCATGGGCAACAAGGCCGTCACCACGGCCGCCAACATGCTGTACAACTGCTACCTCGGCGACCTCGAGACCTGCTTCAAGCTCATGCCCGTCGAGCTGTACCGGTCGCTGCAGATCAAGTCCGCCGGCTTCGGCATGGAGGCCGAGGTGACCGGCAAGCTGCTGCGCAACCGGCACCGCCCCTACGAGGTGCCGATCAGCTACCGCGCCCGCACCCGCGAAGAGGGCAAGAAGATCACCTGGAAGGACGGCGTCGAGGCGCTGTGGATCCTCTCCCGTGAGCGCGTCCGTAAGCCGTCGCACAAGCGCTGAGCCGCATGGCTGAGCTCCTCACGATCGGCGAGCTCTCGGCGCGCAGCGGGGTCGCGCCGTCCGCGCTGCGGTTCTACGAGAAGCTCGGCCTGATCCACTCCACCCGCACCGGCGGCAACCAGCGCCGGTACGAGCGCACCGAGCTGCGCCGGGTCTCGTTCATCAGGATCTCCGCGCAGGTCGGCATCCCCTTGGAGACGATCAAGGAGGCGCTGGCGTCGCTGCCGGCCAACCGCACCCCGACCCGCGCCGACTGGGCCCGGCTGTCCCGCAACTGGCGCGGCCACCTCGACGAGCAGATCGCGCTCCTGGAGCGGCTCCGCGACACCCTGACCGGCTGCATCGGGTGCGGCTGCCTCTCCCTGCGCAGCTGTACCCTCGCCAACACGGCCGACCGCCTCGCCTCCCGCGGCCCGGGCCCGGTGATCCTGACCGACCCTCCTACGGCCTCACCAGAATGATCTTGCCGAAGTGCTCGCTGGAGGCCATCAGCCGGTGCGCCTCCGCGGCGTCCGGCAAGGGGATCCTGCTGTGCACGACCGGCCCGACGATGCCCTCGTCCATCAGGGGCCAGACCTCCTCCCGTACACCTCGGATGATCGCCGCCTTCTGCGCCTTCGACCTGGACCGCAAGGCCGTCGCGGACACGCTGCCCCGCTTCGCCAGCAGCGCACCGAGGTCGAGCTCCGCCTTGCGGCCACCCTGCATGCCGATCACCACCAGGCGGCCACCCTCCTTGAGCGCCTTCACGTTGCCCTTGAGGTAGGCGCCGCCGATGATGTCGAGGATGACGTCGGCCCGCACCGTCTCGCTGAAGTCCTCGGCCGTGTAGTCGATCACCCGCTCGGCGCCGAGCTTCCTCAACGCCTCGTGCTTGGGCGCCCGGGCCGTCGTCACCACGTGCGCCCCGAGCGCCGCGCCCAGCTGCACCGCGAACGTGCCGATCCCGCTGCCGCCGCCGTGCACCAGCAGCGTCTCGCCCGGCTGGAGCCCCGCGACCTCGACGACGTTGGAGAAGACCGTCGCCGCCACCTCGGGCAGCGCCGCGGCGTCCTCGAGGCTCACGTTCCGCGGCACTGGCAGCACCTGCCCCGCCGACGCCACCGCCAGCTCCGCGTAGCCGCCACCCTCGATGAGGGCGCAGACCTCCTGCCCGGCCTGCCACTGCGGCGACCGGCTCTCGACGACCCGCCCCGACACCTCCATGCCCGGATACGGCGGCGCCCCCTCAGGCGGCGGATAGAGCCCCTGCCGCTGCAGCAGGTCGGCCCGGTTGACCCCGGCCGCGCGCACCTCGATCAGCACCTCACCGTCGGCCGGCACCGGATCGGGCACCTCGCTCCAGCGCAGTACCTCAGGACCACCAGCCTGCTCGATCGTGATCGCGCGCATGCCACCCATTTTGCGCCACGCGATGATCGTGCATCCACGCCGTCCACATCGGCCCCGGCTCCACCGGCGCTGTCTGTGTCGGCCCTGTCTGTGTCGGCCCCGCCGTGGGGCCCGCCGTGGGTCCTGTCGTCGGTCCCGTCGTCGGCTGCGCGGTCGGTCCGCCCGTCGGGTCGGTGGTCGGCTGGGTCGTCGGCTCCGGCACCGTCGTGGGCTCTGCCGTCGTTTGCGGCGTCTGTACAGCGGGAGCCCCCGCCCTCTCGACGCGCTTCGCCGGCTTCTTCGCCGTCTGCACCGGCCGCTGCTGCTGCACGACCCCCGGCACCGCCCGCACCGGCGGCGTGCCGAGCTCCAGGACCGGCTGGGGCGCGGCGGGCACCCCGTACATGTTGACGTCCACCACCGGCTCGGGCTTCGCCATCCCCTGCTCGGCCCGCTGCGACTGCGGCGCCGGCGCGCCCCGCTGCGGCGACTCCCACCCCGCCGCGCCGATCACCACCCCGAGCGCCGCCACCCCGACCCCACCCGCGACCAGCGCCACCAACGGATGCCTGACGATCCGCCGATGCCTGGTGACGTACGCTGCCCGTGGATCGTTGAAGAAGAGATGCATCCCTACCGGCCCCCGCCCGTGGTGTGTCTGTCACTCCCCCTGAGTCTGCGCAGCTCAAGCTAATGAGATGCGACATTTGGTGCGGAGTGTCACGATGTCATCTGGTCGCGGTCGCCCAGTCCGCCACTCGCCCACGACATCCGGCCTCCCTCACACGGGTGACCACCACCGCCCCGGGGCGATCTGGCAGACTGTTCGACGTTCCGCTGGAGGGCTCGCCTAGTGGCCGATGGCGCCGGTCTTGAAAACCGGTGAGGCGTTCCGCGTCTCCGTGGGTTCGAATCCCACGCCCTCCGCTGTGCCTCTGCGGCCTCCCGGCCGCGGTGGGGGATTCTCACCCCACGCCCCCAATGCTCGCTGCGCTCGCACCGCCAGCGCTGCCACGCGGCAGCCTCACGCGCGTGCGCGCCGCACCCCGGTGCTGGCCGCCGTCTGCAGACACTCGTGTTGCCAGACTCAGGTCCTGGCAGATGTCAGTGAACCGCGACTTGTGTGCCATGCACTCCCGCGAAGTCGCGGTTGACAGACATCTTGTCGGCATGATTTCCGGTCTTGAAACCGGCCAGGCGCTCCGCGTCTCCGTGGGCTCGAATCCCACGCCCTCCGCGCTGTAGTCACCCCCACCGCTCCGCGGGGGGTTCCCGCCCGCACCCAAGGCTCGCCGCTCGTGCACCGTCAGCGCTGCGGCGCGGCGGCCTCACACGCATGCGCGGCATCCCGGTGGTCGCCGCCTCCACGCCAGCAGTGTGGACGCCTCCGAAGCGATGCCTGCCACACGTTGCGACGTGTGGCAGGATGAGGGCGACTTGGGCGCCGATTCTCGCCAGAGTTCCCGGAATTACATAGAAATCGGCTTAAACCGAACCAGGCCTTCGACTCAACCAGAAGAGTCGTGAAAGCGGCATTCATCCCCGTCATTCCGGGTCTTTCATTCATCTAGTCATGTCCGACTCCCACCTGAACACGTACGGTGTTGAGACACCCACGTGGTCGGCAAGGGAGGTGATAAGACATGGACGCCCTCGCTCGAGAGGCGGGGCGGATGGTCCGAGAAATCCTGAAGGACTGGCCCCGAACCATCCGCGCATCGGTCCTGCTGACGGTAGCCGCCGCAGCTTGGACCTGCTACCACCTGGTGACCAAGTAGCGCACCGTCCAGCGTAAGCGCCACCGCCGCGAAGGCCAAGGTCGATGGCAACAGTTGGCCAACGCCGACGCATGGCCCCTCCGTCAGACTTCACCGGCGGAGGGGCCTTTGCGTGATTGTTGAACGGCAATTGTGCCAACACCTGGCAAGCCGTAAACGTGACCCGCAGCAGCCCGATCGGTCGTATGAAACAGCAACCACCGGGATGCGGCGCGCATGCGGGTGAGGCTGCCGCGCGCAGCGCTGGCAGTGCGAGCGCAGCGAGCATTGGGGTGCGGGTGAGAATCCCCGCCGGGGCCCCGCCGCGGAGCGGTGGGGGTGATTACTGCGCGGTGAAGGACTGGGCGGTGAGGAGGGGGACGGTGTCGGAGGTGCCGGACTGGGTGGCGAGGGTTACGTCGTCGGTGAAGCCGCGGGAGATGAGTTCCTGGCCGCTGACGCAGCGGCGGACCGCGGTTGGGACGTCGCGGACCGCGGCGAGGGCGGCGAGGGTGACCGCGGCCTCGACCGAGAGGGGTACGCCGTGCAGGGACAGGCCGTCCAGGACGGCGGCGGCGCCCAGGAGGTCCTCGACGCAGGGGCGGAGGGTGCCGTCGGGCCAGAGTTCGCCGGCGGCGACGACGCCGATGGGGGTGGACGGGGTGCCGTGGCCCTGGGCGTGCAGCCAGCCGGCCACGGCGGGCGCGTTGCGCAGGCAGGCGGCGATGACGGGGACGCCGGTGGAGGCGGCCGCGGAGCAGATGGAGGCGCCGTTGGGGGACGGCAGGACCAGCTCGGCCACGAAGGGGGCGGACTGCAGGGCGGCCGGTGAGAGGGACCACGGGGAGGTGGCGGAGACCTGCCTGCGGCCGACGGCGACGGCGGCGCCGATGCGGTCGGCGTAGGCGCGGGCCTGGTCGCTCCAGGGGAACGGGTGGACCCGGATACCGCGGCCGACGGCGATGTCGACCGCGGTGGAGAAGGACAGGACGTCGACGACGACGAGGACCGAGCAGACGCGCGCCAGCTCAGCGGCGCCGGCTGGGCCCCAGTCGAACCGGGTGCCCGAGCCGGGCTGGCTGAAGACGCCCTCGGTCATCGTCAGGCGTCGGATTCGTCCGGCGCGGCGTCCGGGGAGGGGGAGGCGGCGACGGGAGCGCCGGACACCGCGGACGGCACCTCGGGCACCTCGGGCGCGGCGACCGGATCGAAGATCCCGGTCTTGGAACCGCCCGAAGAATCCGAACCAACCGAAGAATCCGAATTGTCCGAAGAGGTGGAATTGTCCGAAGCAGCGGAAGCCGGCGGCTCGTACGCGGGAGCCTCCGTCGACACCTCGCCGAAGAGCGACGGCAGCGTGCCCTTCCACGCGGAGCGCATCTCGTCCAGGGAGATCGTGAACTGCCCCCGCACGTCCAGCGCCCGGCTGCGGCCGTCGACCGTGCCGATGGCGGTCGCCGGCAGGCCGTGCTGGGCGCAGAGCGCCGTGAAGGCCTGCTCGTGGCCGCGCGGCACCGAGACCAGCGCCCGGGCCGTCGACTCGGAGAAGAGCGCGACGAACGGGTTCAGCCCCTCCGGCAGCGTGATGTTGGCGCCGTGGTCGTAGCGCAGCGTCGTCTCGACGAGGGCCTGGGCCAGGCCGCCGTCGGAGAGGTCGTGCGCCGAGGAGAGGTGGCCGCGCTCGCCCGCCTCGGTGAGGACGGAGGCGAGGATGCGCTCGCGGACCAGGTTGACCCTGGGCGGCTGGCCGCCGAGGTGGTTGTGCGTCACCCAGGCCCACTCGGAGCCGGACAGCTCCTCCTGCGTCTCGCCGAGCAGCATGATCACGTCGCTGTCGCCGCCGAAGCCCATCGGGACGCGGCTGCCGACGTTGGAGATCACGCCGAGGACGCCGACGACCGGGGTCGGGTGGATGGCCTGCGAGCCGGTGGAGTTGTAGAAGCTGACGTTGCCGCCGGTGACGGGGATGCCGAGCTCGGCGCAGCCGTCGGCGAGGCCCCGGACCGCTTCGGCGAACTGCCACATGACCTGCGGGTCCTCCGGCGAGCCGAAGTTGAGGCAGTTGGTCACGGCGAGCGGCGTCGCGCCGGAGGCGGCCACGTTGCGGTACGACTCGGCGAGGGCGAGCTTCGCGCCGTTGTACGGGTCGAGCCGGGCGAAGCGGGCGTTGCCGTCGACGGACAGCGCGATGCCGAGGCCGGTCTGCTCGTCGATGCGGATGATGCCCGAGTTCTCCGGCTGGGCGAGGATCGTGTTGCCCTGCACGTAGCGGTCGTACTGCTCGGTGACCCAGCTCTTGTCGCACAGGTTGGGGCTGGCGGCCAGGCGCAGCAGCGTCTCGCGCAGCTCCACGCCGCTGCGCGGCCGGGGCAGCGTCTCGGCCCGGTCGGCCTGCAGCAGGATCAGGTCGGCGGGCTCGCGCATCGGCCGGGCGTAGACCGGGCCGTCGTCGACGAGGGAGCCGGGCGGGACGTCGACGACGATCTCGCCGTGCCAGGTGATGACCAGGCGGCCGCCCTCGGTGACGTGGCCGATCGCGGTGGCGATGACGCCCCAGCGCTCGGCGACGCGGAGCACCTCGTCGAGCTTCGACGGCTCGACGATGAGGAGCATGCGCTCCTGCGACTCGCTGGCGAGGACCTCCTGCGGGTCCATCGAGGCCTCGCGCAGGGGCACCAGGTTGAGGTTGATGTCCATGCCGGTGCCGGCGGACGCGCTCGTCTCGGTCAGCGCGCAGGTGAGGCCCGCGCCGCCGAGGTCCTGCACGCCGACGATGAGCTCCCGCTCGTACAACTCGAGGCAGCTCTCGATGAGCAGCTTCTCGATGAACGGGTCGCCCACCTGCACGGACGGGCGCCGGGCCGGGCCGTCGCTGTCGAAGGTGGCGCTGGCCAGCACCGACACGCCGCCGATGCCGTCGCGGCCGGTCTTGGCGCCGAGCAGGACGACGACGTTGCCGGGGCCGTGCGCCTCTTTGTTCTGCAGCCGGTTGACCGGCAGCACGCCGACGCACAGCGCGTTGACCAGCGGGTTGCCCTGGTAGCAGGGGTCGAAGACGACCTCGCCGCCGATGTTGGGCAGGCCGAGGCAGTTGCCGTAGCCGCCGACGCCCGCGACGACCCCGGGCAGGACGCGCTTGGTGTCCTCGTGGTCGGCGGCGCCGAAGCGCAGCGGGTCCATCACGGCGACCGGGCGGGCGCCCATGGCGAGGATGTCGCGGACGATGCCGCCGACGCCGGTCGCCGCACCCTGGTAGGGCTCGACGAAGCTCGGGTGGTTGTGCGACTCGACCTTGAACGTGACCGCGATCTCGTCGGAGATCCGGATGACCCCGGCGTTCTCTCCGATGCCGGCCAGCATCAGGTCCGACTTCGGCGCCTTCTCGCTGAACTGCCGCAGGTGGACCTTGCTGCTCTTGTACGAGCAGTGCTCGCTCCACATGATCGAGTACATGGCGAGCTCGGACGACGTGGGGCGGCGGCCGAGGATCTGCTTGATCCGCTCGTACTCGTCCTCGCGGAGGCCGAGCTCCTCGTAGGGCTGCTCCTCGTCGGAGGTCTCAGTGGCGTGCGAGACGGTGTCGAAACCCGTTGTGGCGGTCATACACGAGCTCCCAGGTGTGCGAGCACGGACGTGAAGATGCCCAGCCCGTCGATCGACGGGCCGGTCAGCACCTCGACCGCGTGCTCCGGGTGGGGCATGATCCCGACGACGTTGCCGGCAGCGTTGGTGATGGCGGCGATGTCGTGCAGCGAGCCGTTGGGGTTGCCGCGGATGTACCGCGCGACGACCCGACCCTCGCCTTCGAGCTCGTCGAGCGTGTGCTCGTCGGCCATGTAGCAGCCTTCGCCGTTCTTGACCGGGATGACGATCTCCTGGCCGTGCTGGAACCCGCCCGTCCACGCGGTCGCGGTGCTCTCCACGCGCAGCGACTGGTCCCGGTTGCGGAAGTGCAGGTGCTGGTTGCGGGTCAGCGCACCCGGCAGCAGGTGGGCCTCGCACAGCACCTGGAAGCCGTTGCAGATGCCGAGCACGGGCAGGCCGTCGCTGGCCGCCTTGATGATCGACTCCATCACGGCGGAGAACCGGGCGATCGCGCCGGCGCGCAGGTAGTCGCCGTACGAGAAGCCACCCGGCAGGATGACGGCGTCCACGCCGTACAGCTCGGAGTCCGCGTGCCAGAGCGAGATCGGCACGGCGCCGGTCAGGTGCACGGCACGGGCGGCGTCCCGGTCGTCGAGCGAGCCGGGGAACGTGACGACACCGATCCTGGCGGTCACTGCTGCTCGCTCTCGGCCGGCGTCTCCTCGACCCGCAGGGTGAAGTCTTCGATCACCGGGTTGGCGAGGAGCTTGTCGGCGATCTCGCGGGCCCGGTCGAGGTCGGCGGCGCCGTCGAACTCGATCTCGATCCGCTTGCCGATGCGCACGGATGCCACGTCGGCGACGCCGAGACGTGGCAGCGCGTTCGCGACCGCCTGACCCTGGGGGTCCAAGATCTCCGGTTTGAGCATGACGTCCACCACGACGCGGGCCACGGGGCACTCCTGACAGTTGAGTCGGGCGCTCGAGGGCGAGCGACACGAGCCTACCGGGCGGGGCAACGCCGCAGATCACCGGCCGTGTCACGGTCAGGTACATCACGCGGCGTGGCCCGAACACATCGCCCGACACGCATCTTAGCGGCCCGCTCCGATGTCAAGATCTTCTGCTCACAGGATGGGCGGCGGCACGTACGCCCCCGCCTCGGGGTGCTCCGCCAGCACCGCCTGGATCTGCTCGACAATCGCGCTGACCTGGGCTGATGCCGCCCCGACGAACTGCTGCGGGTCGGCCACCAGAGCGTCGATCTCGTCCTGTGTCAACCGTAGCCGCTCGTCGCCGGCCAGCCGCCGCAGGAGGTCGTTGTCCTGGATGCCCTTTTCGCGCATGGCGAGCGCCACCGCGACGGCGTGCTCCTTGATCGCTTCGTGAGCATCCTCACGGCCCACGCCGCGTGAGACGGCCGCCACCAGGACCCGCGTGGTCGCCAGGAACGGCAGGTAGCGGTCCAGCTCCCGGGCGACGACCGCCGGATACGCCCCGAACTCGTCCAACACGGTCAGGAACGTGGCGAACAGCCCGTCGACGGCGAAGAACGCGTCCGGCAGCGCCACCCGGCGGACCACCGAGCACGACACGTCGCCCTCGTTCCACTGGTCGCCGGCCAGCTCGCCGACCATCGACAGGTAGCCCCGGGTGATCACGGCGAGCCCGTTGACCCGCTCGCACGAGCGCGTGTTCATCTTGTGCGGCATCGCCGACGACCCGACCTGGCCCTGCTTGAAGCCCTCGGTGGCCAGCTCGTAGCCGGCCATGAGCCGGATCGTGGTCGCCAGGCTCGACGGCCCCGCGACCGCCTGCGCGAGCGCCGACACCACGTCGAAGTCCAGCGAGCGCGGGTACACCTGGCCGACGCTGGTCAGCACGGTGCCGAACCCGAGGTGCTCCGCCACCCGCCGCTCCAGCTCCGCGGCCTTCCCGGCGTCACCGCCGAGCAGGTCCAGCTGGTCCGCCGCCGTGCCGACCGGGCCCTTGATCCCCCGCAGCGGATAGCGCCGCAGGAGGTCGTCGATTCGCCGGTACGCGATGAGCAGCTCCTCGGCGGCACTGGCGAACCGCTTGCCGAGGGTGGTCGCCTGCGCCGCCACGTTGTGCGACCGGCCGACCATGACCAGGTCGTCGTACTGCCGGGCCCGCGCCGCGAGCCGGGCGAGCGCCGCCACCATCCGGTCCCGGACCAGCTCCAGCGACCTGCGGATCTGCAGCTGCTCGACGTTCTCGGTCAGGTCGCGCGAGGTCATGCCCTTGTGGATGTGCTCGTGCCCGGCGAGCGCGGAGAACTCCTCGATCCGCGCCTTCACGTCGTGCCGGGTGACCCGCTCCCGCTCCGCGATGCTGTGCAGGTCGACGTCGTCGAGCACCCGCCGGTAGTCCTCGACCACCCCGTCCGGCACCGCCACCCCGAGGTCCCGCTGCGCGGTGAGCACGGCCAGCCACAGCCGCCGCTCCAACCGCACCTTCTCCTCAGGCGACCAGATCGCCACGAGCTCCGGCGACGCATACCGACCAGCAAGCACATTAGGAATCACGTGCCCTATTGTCTCCCGCCCGGTGCGCCTAGGTGCGGGGCGGGTGGTCGCGTTCGGGGAGGCCGACGCGCAGGGCGACGCGGTCCAGGTACAGCAGCTGCGCGGCGACCACGGCCAGGAAGAGCAGGACGAGCAGCCACAGCGGGAGCAGCGGCGCGTAGGGCAGGGGGGCGTTCGCGCCGCCGCGCATGAACAGGGTCTGCACGAGGGCGTTCTGCGCGGTCGGGTGGTCGCCGGCGGCGGTGACCAGGGGCCAGATCAGGTCCTGGGCCTGGACCAGCCACGTCGCCACGTACGCCAGCGCCAGCATCGGCAGCGCGGGCAGCAGGACGCCGGTCCAGGGGGCGCGGTGCCCCTCCTGCAGCAGGACCTCGCGGCGCTGGGCCTGGCCGCGGAAGAGCAGCGCGAGGATGAACAGGGCCGGGATCGCCACGCGGGACGGCGGGATGAGGCCGATGAAGGAGTCCAGGCGGTCGGCGGTGACGCCGGCAGCGAAGTTGCGCAGCGCGAGCGGGGCGGAGCCGACGAAGAGGAACAGGCCGAAGGGCAGCAGCAGCCACTCGCTGTGCCGGCCGAAGGGGCGCAGGCCGCTGATGCCGAACGCGGCCAGGGCGGCGACGGTGACCCCGATCAGGGTGGAGACGACCGGTGGCAGCCAGGTGTTGACCCAGGTGGAGGGGGCGCCGGGGCGGCCGGTGTCGGTGATGTGCGACAGCCAGGGGCCCAGGCCGGAGATGACCGTGCCGAGGGTGGCGAGCAGCAGGACGCCGCCGACGATCCACGGCACGAGCGGCGGGTTCTTCTGTACGCGAGGGACGGCGGGGTCCACCTCCAGGCGGGTGCCGGGCAGGATCACCAGCAGGGTGGCGGCGAGGCCGAGCAGGATCAGCGGCACGAGGAGCGTCACGGAGGCGGCCGCGCCGACGCCGAAGGTCATCGTGCGGAAGGAGGTCTCGTACATGAGGCGGGCCGGGCTGAGGTCGGCCCTGGTGCCGAAGCCGCCGATGAAGGAGTACGTGAAGTCCTGCAGCGCGACCGCGACGACGGTGAGCACGGCCAGGCCGGCGACGACCAGCGCGGCGGGGATCGGGCTGCGGCCGGAGTCGAGGGTGCGGCGGCGCAGCGCGGCCAGGTAGGCGGTCGCGGCGAGCGCGACGACCAGGCCGAACGTGCCCAGCCAGTACGACGCCCGGGTGGACGACTCGCGCAGCGCGACGGCGATCGCCACGGGGGCGAAGGCCACGAGGGGCAGGGCGAGGGCGACCCGGGTGACCCACCGCGCCCACGTGCCGCCGGCGTGCGCGGCCCAGGCGATGGCCGGCGCCAGCAGCAGGACCAGCAGGATCGGCACGACGGCGAGGCTCAGGGTGAACCAGTGCGCGTCGGCGAGCCCGCGCTCGTACGCGGTGTCGTAGTTGTCCCAGCCGACGCTGTCGCCGCCCTCGGTCAGCCGCAGCCCGTTGAGCTTGCGGAAGCTGGACGTGACGGTCCAGTACAGCGGCTCGACGTAGGACGTCAGGAGCAGGACGAACGCGGGCAGGGTGAGGATCAGGCCGACGGCGACCTGCCAGCCGGGTCGGGGCGTCGGCGGCCGGAGCATCGTCGGCTGGATCGTCATGCCGTCAACGATATGGGTGAATCAGGACCGCCGCTCACCTGGACAGGATCGCGGTCACCCCTTGCCCGCCGGCGGCGCAGATGGAGATGAGGCCGCGCCCGGAGCCGCGCTCCGCGAGGAGCTTGGCCAGGGTCGCCACGATCCGGCCGCCGGTCGCGGCGAACGGGTGGCCGGCGGCGAGGGAGGAGCCGTTGACGTTGAGCCGGGAGCGGTCGACGGCGCCGAGCGGCTCGTCGAGGCCGAGGCGCTCCTTGCAGAACGCCGGGTCCTCCCACGCCTTCAGGGTGGCGAGGACCTGCGACGCGAACGCCTCGTGGATCTCGTAGAAGTCGAAGTCCTGCAGCTTGAGGCCGGTGCGGGCGAGCATGCGCGGGACCGCGTACGCCGGCGCCATCAGCAGGCCGTCGCCGCCGTGCACGAAGTCGACCGCCGCGGTCTCCGCCGTGTCGAACCAGGCGAGCACCGGGAGGTTGCGCGAGGCGGCCCACTGCTCGGACGCCAGGAGCACGACCGCCGCGCCGTCCGTCAGCGGTGACGAGTTGCCGGCGGTCATGGTCGCCGACTTCCCGCGGCCGAAGACGGGCTTCAGCGTGCCGAGGCGGTCCAGGGAGGTGTCGGGGCGCAGGTTCTGGTCGCGTTGGAGGCCGAGGTACGGCGTGACCAGGTCGTCGAAGAAGCCGCGCTGGTAGGCGGCGGCGAGCTGCAGGTGCGACGCGAGCGCCAGCTCGTCCTGGGCGCCCCGGGTGATCCCGAACTCCAGCGCGGTCAGCGCGGCGGAGTCGCCCATCGACAGCCCGGTGCGGGGCTCGGCGTTGCGCGGGATGTCGGGCTTGAGCTGGGTCGGGCGCAGCTTGCTGACCGCGCGGAGCCGCGCGCCGAGCGACCGGGCCCGGTTGAGCTCCATGAAGACCCGCCGCATGTCCTCGTTGACGCCGAGGGGCGCGTCGGAGGTGGTGTCGACGCCACCGGCGATGCCGGCGTCGATCTGGCCGAGGGCGATCTTGTTGGCGACGAGGATGGCGGCCTCGAGACCGGTTCCGCACGCCTGCTGGACGTCGTACGCGGGAGTCCGCGGGTCGAGGCGGGACCCGAGCACGGATTCACGCGTCAGGTTGAAATCACGGCTGTGCTTGAGCACCGCACCCGCCGCGACCTCGCCGAGTCGCACTCCTGCCAGGCCGAACCGCGCCACGAGTCCGTCTATAGCGGCAGTCAGCATGTCCTGGTTTGATGCAGTGGCGTAGGCACTGCCCGAGCGCGCGAAGGGGATGCGATTACCGCCGACGATCGCCACTCGATTCGGGGCCATCGGATTCTCCTCCAGTGCGACGGGCAGGCCGGCGTTAGCCTACTGGTGAGTAGGTTAGCGCGATTGTTGTGACTGGGGAGGCACTGCAATGTCCGATCGTTACGCCAGCTTCGCCCACTCGGGCGCCGGGAAGTTCTTCGTCAGGCGGCTCGGCCTGCCCGACCCGCCCAGGCTGCGGCGGCACGATCCGGGCTCGGCGCCCGTCGACGGGCAGGTCGTGGTCAGCGGCGGCGGGCGCCTCGTCGAGCCGGTCCGCGAGCTGCTGGAGAAGCTGGCGGCGCCGTCGGAAGGGCCCACCGCGGCGCTCGTGTTCGACGCCACCGCCATCGTCGACACGGACGGCCTGCGCACCCTGTACGACTTCTTCCACCCGCTGATCCGCACGCTGCGCTCGTCCGGGCGGGTCGTCGTGCTCGGCAGCCAGCCGGAGCTGTGCGCCGACGCCCGCGAGGCCACCGCCCAGCGGGCCCTCGAGGGCTTCGTGCGGTCCGTCGGCAAGGAGGTCGGCCGGGGCGGCACCGCGCAGCTGGTCTACGTCGCGCCCGGCGCCGAGGAGGCGATCGAGTCGACGCTGCGGTTCCTGCTGTCGGGGCGTTCGGCGTACGTGTCGGGGCAGGTCATCCGGGTCGGGCCGGCCGCGATCGACGTGCCGGAGGACTGGGACCAGCCGCTCGTCGGCAAGACCGCGATCGTCACCGGCGCCGCCCGGGGCATCGGCGCGGCGATCGCCCGCGTGCTCACCCGCGACGGCGCGCACGTGGTCTGCCTCGACGTGCCCGCGGCCGGCGAGGACCTCACCCGGGTCGCCAACGAGCTCAAGGGCACCGCGCTGCAGCTCGACCTCACCGCCGCCGACGCGCCGCGGCGGCTCGCGGACTTCATCGCGACCCGGCACGTGCACGCCGACATCTTCGTGCACAACGCCGGCATCACCCGCGACAAGACGCTCGGCCGGATGGAACCCGTCCAGTGGCAGTCCGTCCTCGACGTCAACCTCGGCAGCCAGGAGCGGATCAACGAGGTGCTCCTCGCGGAGAAGCTGCTCGGCGGCAACGGCCGGATCGTCGCCGTCTCGTCCGTCTCCGGCATCGCCGGCAACCGCGGCCAGACCAACTACGCCACGTCCAAGGCCGGCGTCATCGGCCTCGTGCAGGCGCACGCGCCGGCGCTCGCCGCGGCCGGCCTGACCCTCAACGCGGTCGCGCCCGGCTTCATCGAGACGAAGATGACCGCCGCGATGCCCATGTTCATCCGCGAGGCAGGCCGCCGCATGAACAGCATGTCGCAGGGCGGCCTGCCCGTCGACGTGGCCGAGACCATCGCGTGGCTGGCGCACCCGGCGTCCGGCGGGGTCAACGGCAACGTCGTCCGGGTGTGCGGGCAGAGCCTGCTGGGGGCGTGACGTGGATCGGATGCCCGGCCTCGGGCCTTCGTACCGGGCCGCGGTGCTGCGGCGCGGGGTCGCCGCGGATCCCGTGCTGCCCGACCGTGAACTCACCGTCGAGAGCGTCGCCGTCGACCGGACGCACCTGGCGGAGTACGACCGGGTCTGCGGCTTCCGGCTCCGCGACGAGCTGCCCGCCACCTACCTGCACGTCGTCACGTTTCCGCTGGCCATGGCGCTGATGACCGCCCCGGACTTCCCGTTCCCGGTGCTCGGGCTCGTGCACGTGGCGAACCGGATCGAGGTCCTCCGTCCGCTGCCGGCCTCTGGTGTCTATTCGGTGTCGGTACGGGCCGAGACCCTCCGACCGCACGACCGCGGCCTGCAGCTCGACCTGGTCACGACGGCGACGATCGACGGGGATCCGGTCTTCTCCGACACGTCCACCTACCTCCGCCGGACCGGCTCGGGAGCTTCGGCGGCTTCCGCCCGGCCGGCCGCCGATCCGCCGGCACCGAACGCCGTGTGGCGGGTGCCACGGCGGGTAGGCACCGACTACGCGGCCGTGTCCGGCGACCGCAACCCGATCCACACCTCGCGCCTGCTGGCGAAGGTGTTCGGCTTCCCCCGCACGATCGCGCACGGCATGTGGACCAAGGCCCGCTGCCTCGCCGCGCTGGAAGGGCGCCTGCCCGACGCGTACACCGTGGACGTCGCCTTCAAGACGCCGATCCCGCTGCCCGCCACGGTCGGCTTCACCGCGGTCGCGCAGGGTGATGGCTGGGACTTCGGGGTGCATGATGGGCGTTCCGGCAGGCCGCACCTGACCGGAACCGTCAGGTAACCTGCTCAGCGCCAAACGCCATTGTCTCGGGGGGCTCAAGACCGTGCAGACGCCGACCGAAGCCACCGCACCCGCCGCGCCCTCGCCGAGCAGCTCGCCCGCCGGCCCGGACCGCGGCCGGCTGCACGGCGTGCTGACGTCCGGCTGGCTGCCCGCCGGGCTGCTGTGGCTGGTGACGGTCGCGACCCTGTGGTTCTTCGAGGTCCCGCCCGCGACCACGGTCGTGTTCACGCTGTACCTGGCGGCCGGCATCGCGCTGCCGGGCACGCTGTGGTGGCGCTTCTTCCACCGCAGCGGCGGGTTCTTCGTCGCCGACGTCGCGGCCGGCCTCGCGCTCGGCTACGTCGGTGAGGTCTTCGTCTACATCGGCGCCCGGCTGCTCGGGCTGCCGCTGCTGGTGCTCGCCTGGCCGATCGGCACGGTGGCGGTGTTCCTGCTGGTGCCGTCGCTGCGCCGGTACTGGCGGACCGCCGCCGACGCCCCGGTGCCGCCGCTGCTGTGGCGCTGGGCACTCACGCTGATCGCCGGCATGACGCTGCTGTGGAGCTTCAAGTTCTACCGGCAGTACGGGCTGCGCTATCCGTACAACTCGACCCCCGACACCGACTCCACCTTCCACCTCGCGCTCCTCGGCGAGGCGAAGCACCACATGCCGATGGTGATCCCGTGGATCACCGACGAGCCGCTCTACTACCACTGGTTCGTCTACCCCGAGATGGCCGCGTCCAGCTGGGTGACGGGGATCGAGCCGCAGGTCCTGCTGCTGCGGCTGTCGGTGCTGCCGATGCTGATGGCGTTCGCCGTGCTCATCGCCGTGCTGGCCCGCAAGGTCACCGGCGGCTGGTGGAGCGGCGTCGCGGCGAGCGTGCTGACCCTGTTCGCGCTGTCACCCACCCCGTACAACTGGGTGGCCTGGGACTTCTTCGTGAACCTCGCGTTCAGCACCCTCGAGGACGGCTCGTCGCTGCGGCTCACCGTGTGGACCGGGCCGACCCAGACCTTCGGCGCGCTGCTCATGGTGCCGCTGATGATCGTGCTCGTCGACCGGCTCCGGGCCCCGGCCCGGGAGTGGCGCGACCCGCGCGGGTGGCTGCTCTTCACCCTCCTGCTGTGCGGGGTAATGGGCGCCAAGGCGATCTACCTGCCGCTGCTGTTCTGCGGGCTGCTGCTGGTCGTCGCCGTCGAGCTGGTCTTCCACCGCACCCTGCACCGCGGCGCCCTGACCGGCCTCGGCATCACGTTCGGCGGGCTGGTCTTCGCGCAGCTCGTGCTCTTCGGCGGCACCAGCCAGGGCACCGAGCTCAAGCCGTTCACCGCGCTCGTCGCCGGCGCCCTCGCCGGCACCACCGGCTACCGGGACAAGCTCGTCCTCGGCGTCCTGCTCATCTTCTGCTGGGTGTGCATCTGGGGCGGGCTCGCCGGCCTGGTGCGCCGCCGCCTGCCCGAGCCGGCGGTCGTGGCCATGATCGGGGTCGGCGTCGCCGGCGCCGCCGCCACGCTCCTGACCGGCCAGTCCGGCGACAGCCAGCGGTTCTTCGTCGAGGGCGGCCGGCCGTACCTCGCCGTCGCCGCGATCGTCGGCCTCCACGCGCTGCTGCCCGCCGGGCGGATGACCGTCCGCCGCGCGGGGGCGCTGATCGGCTTCGTCGTGCTCGGCATGGCCATCACCCAGGTCGTCATACGCGCCGGCCGCACCGACGTGCCCACCGTCCACAACACCGGCTCCGAGGCGGCGCTGACCCGCGCCGTCGTCCTGCCCTACGCGGCGCTCGCGGTCGCCGCGGTCGTCGTCGCGGTCGCGCTGCTGCTCGCCCGGCGGCGGCTGCCTGCGCTGCGGGGCATGACGGTCGCCCTGGTCGTCGCCCTGCTCGCGGGCTTCGCGATCAACACGACGTTCCAGAACTACTACCAGCTCCTCTGGGACTCGCAGCACACCGGCTGGAAGAACGTCGTCAACGCCAAGGGTGAGGTCATCGTCTCCGAGGGCGTCCTGGAGGCCGGCCGCTGGCTGCGCGACCACTCCGACCCCGACGACCTCGTCGCCACCAACGCGCACTGCCAGCTGTGGAACAAGGAGTGCTCGGATCTGCACTTCTCGATGACGGCGTACAGCGAGCGGCGCATGCTCGTCGAGGGCTGGGGCTTCACCACGACCGCCCACGTCGAGGCCGAGCGGCTCGGCATGTGGGTCGGATCCATCCCCTACTGGCGCCCCGAGATCCTCGCGGACAATGACGCAGCGTTCAGCCGCCCATCACCCCAAACGGTGGGCATCCTGCGCGACCGCTACGGGGTACGCTGGCTGTTCGTTGACGAAAGCCAGAACAACGTTTCACCACAACTGTCGGCCTTCGCTACCGAACGTTACCGGTCGGGGGTCGCCGTGGTGTATGAACTGCCGTCGGCATGACCACACACCATTAGGTAGGCTCCAGCAGTGACCCCCACGAACCAGCTCGCCGTTCCATTCAACAAGGCCTATCTGACGGGTGCCGAGACCGGGTACATCCAGCAGGCCATGACGAATGGACCGCTCACCGGCGACGGGCCCTACACGAAGCGGGCGAGCGCGCTGCTCACCGAGATCCTCGGCGCCAAGCACTCACTGCTGACCACCTCCTGCACGCACGCGCTGGACATGACCGCGCTGCTGCTGGACCTGGAGCCGGGCGACGAAGTCATCGTGCCGTCGTTCACGTTCTGCTCGACCGCCAACGCCTACGCGCTGCGCGGCGCCGTGCCGGTCTTCGTCGACTGCCGCCCCGACACGCTCAACCTCGACGAGCGCCTGGTCGAGGCCGCCGTCACCCCGCGCACCAAGGCGATCGTGGTCGTGCACTACGCCGGCGTCGCCGTCGAGATGGACGAGATCGAGGCGATCGCCCGCCGGCACGGCCTCGTGGTCATCGAGGACAACGCGCACGGCATCGGCGGCACGTACCGTGGCCGCAAGCTCGGCTCCATCGGCGCGATGGCGACCCAGAGCTTCCACGAAACGAAGAACGTGCAGTGCGGCGAGGGCGGCGCCCTCATCTTCAACGACGACACCTACTACGAGCGCGCCGAGATCATCCGCGAGAAGGGCACCAACCGCGGCCAGTTCTTCCGCGGCATGGTCGACAAGTACCGCTGGATCGACATCGGCTCCTCCTACCTGCCGTCGGACCTGCTCGCCGCGTTCCTCACCGCGCAGCTGGAGCAGTTCACCGACATCCAGCGCCGGCGCGCCCACATCTGGGACAGCTACCACCAGCGCCTGGCCACCTGGGCCGCCGAGCACGGCGTCACCCAGCCGACGGTCCCCGGCGACCGTGCGCAGCCGGCCCACCTGTACTACCTGCTCCTGCCCGACCTCGAGAGCCGCCAGGGGATGCTCAAGCACCTCCTCGGCCACGGCGTCCTGGGCACCTTCCACTACCAGCCGCTGCACTTCGCCCCCGCCGGCGTGAAGTTCGGCCGCACCGCCCCCGGCGGCTGCCCCGTCACCGAGGACGTCGCCGACCGGCTGCTGCGCCTGCCGCTGTACGGCGGCATGTCCGAGGCCGACATCGACCTGGTCGTCACCGCGGTCGAGTCCTACAACCCGCGCGGATGACCGAAACCATGGACGGCGGCCCCGCCCTCCCCGAATCTCTCAACCTGGCGGCGCGGGGCAACACTGCACCGCCGGTCCCCGACGCCCGCGACGCCCGCCTCCCGGAGGCCCTCGACCTCGGGTCGCGCCCCGGCGCACCCCCGGCCGAGCCCGCCCCTTCCCACCACTCCTGGCTCGTCCGCACCGCGATCACGCTCTACAACGACCGCCGCGTCCGCTACCTCGGCGTCGGCGGCGTCTCCGCGGTCGCCTACTACGGCAGCTTCGCGGCCGTCTACCTGCTGACCCGCGACCACTGGCACTACCTGGTGCCCACGATCATCGCCAACTTCATCTGCGCCCTCTGCACCTACCCGCTGCAGCGCCACTTCGTCTTCCAGTCGAAGGGCCCGATCATCTCGGGCTTCCTGAAGTTCTACGTGATCTGCCTGTGGGCCCTCGCATTCACAATGCTCGGCCTCCCCCTCCTCGTCGAGGTCTTCAACGTCCCCGTCCTCATCTCCCAGGCGATCCTGATCGTCGTCGCCCCCCTGATCAACTACCAGCTCAGCAAGCTCTGGGCCTTCCGCCGCTAACCCCACCCCACCCGCACCGCTGACCGGCCCCGTCCTTCGATCTTGCGGCGCCAGACTCACAGGTCCAGCGGCCCAGCGCCCAACAACGCGATGATCGAATGACGGATCCGGTCGCTATCACAGCTGGATCCGCTACTCGATCAAGCCGACGGACACCAAGCACCAACGCGACACCGCGGTTTCCGGTGGCGTGGTGATCGAAGGTTGGATCGGGTCGTGGTGACAGCCGGATCCATCCTTCGATCTTGCGGCGTCGCGCGAAGGTGTTGCCGGCGGGTGAGGATCCCACTCGGTCGGGAGGCTGGCGGGCGAGTTCGGCGGTCGGCAATGCTGCGGTCGCGTCCGGAGGTGTCGCGTCACTCTCGATCTGGCGGCACACCCGAATCGCCTGGCACTGGCGGCACACCCTGATGCAGCCGGCGGATTCCGAGTGCGACGCAGCAGCGCAGCAACCGGCCGGATCACGGCGGACCGGGCCGCGGCTGCGACGGACGTGACCGGCGTGACGCCTGCCGGGCCGGACGGTCCAGATCAAGGTTCGCGAACCGGCCCGCTGACAGACTGGTTGCCCCGCCTGCCCTGCCGGACGGTCAAGCGCGGCTCACCCGGCGCGAGCGCCCGCCTGTCCTGCTGGACAAGTCAGGTCCTGCCGGAGAAGGCCAGGCGCGGTCCGTCCCTCCAGCAATGCATGGCGTCTCCACCGCTCTGCTGGAGGAGCAGCGCAAGCCGGCCTGTCCAGCTGGCCTGCGAAAGGCGTGACCCGGCTCGCCGCAGGGCACGGTCGATCTGCCCAGCGGCGGAGGTCGGCCGTGCCCGCCTCGGGTGCGAGGCGGGCGGGCTGACTGGCGACGAAAGGCGGGCGGTCAGGCCAGGCCCGCGCGGTCCAGGACCCAGGCGGTGATGAACGCCTCCTCGCGCCAGGCGTCGTAGCGGCCGCTCGGGCCGCCGTGGCCGGCGCCCATCTCGGTCTTGAGCAGGACGTCGGAGTTGGGCGAGAGGCTGCGCAGGCGGGCTACCCACTTGGCCGGCTCGTGGTAGAGGACGCGGGTGTCGTTGAGGCTGGTCACGGCCAGGATCGCCGGATACGGGCGGGCCGACAGGTTCTCGTAGGGGGTGTAGGACTTCATGTACGCGTACACCTCGGGGTCGGCGAGCGGGTTGCCCCACTCCTCCCACTCGGTGACGGTCAGCGGGAGCGACGGGTCGAGGATGGTGTTGAGGGCGTCGACGAACGGGACCTGGGCGACGATGCCCGCGAACGCCTCCGGGGCGATGTTGGCCACGGCGCCCATGAGCAGGCCGCCGGCGGAGCCGCCGCGGGCGATGAGCTTGTCCGACGACGTCCAGCCCGCCTTGACCAGGTGCTCGGCGCAGGCGACGAAGTCGGTGAAGGTGTTCCGCTTCGCGAGCAGCTTGCCCTCGTCATACCAGCGGCGGCCCATCTCGCCGCCGCCGCGGATGTGGGCGACCGCGAAGACGACGCCGCGGTCGAGCAGGGACAGGCGCGGGATGGAGAACCACGGGTCCATCGACGTCTCGTAGGAGCCGTAGCCATACAGGACGGCGGGGGCCGAGCCGTCGCGGGGAGTGCCGGTGCGGGCCACGATGGAGATCGGGACGCGGGTGCCGTCCTCGGCGAGGGCCCACTCGCGGTGCTGCTCGTAGCGGGACGGGTCGAACTCGCCCAGGACCGGCTTCTGCTTGCGCAGGGTCAGCTCGCCGCTGTCGAGGTTGCAGTCGAAGACCGAGTCGGGCGTGACCAGCGAGACGTAGTGCAGGCGGAACGAGGTGGTGTCGTATTCGAGGTTGGCCTCGGGGCCCGCGGAGTAGATCGGCTCGGGGAAGGCGATGTCGTAGGGCGCGGCGCCCTGCAGCGGCACGACCCGGATGCCGGTGAGCCCGTCGCGGCGCAGCGAGACGACCAGGTGGCCGGAGAACGCGTCGACGCCGAGCAGCCGGGTGCCGGGCTCGTGCTCGATGAGCGTCGTCCAGGCGCCGGGCGCGTCGGCGGACGTGTACGACAGGGCGAAGTCCTCCGCGCCGTCGTTGTGCAGGATCAGGAACCGGTGACCGTGGTGCTCGACCGAATACTCCACGCCCTGCCGGCGCGGCGCGATCGACTGCGGCGGGCTGGTCGGCGCGTCGGCCGGGATGACCAGGACCTCGCTGGTGACCTTGCTGTGGATGTCGATGAGGATGAAGCGCTCGGAGCGGGTCAGGTCGACGCCGACCCAGAAGCGCTCGTCGGTCTCCTCGTGGACCACCACGTCGGCGGAGGAGTCGGTGCCCATGGCGTGCCGCCAGATCTTGTTCGGCCGCCACGCCTCGTCGATGGTGATGTAGAAGAGCGTGGAGCCGTCGGCGGACCAGGCTGAGCCGTAGAACGCGCCCTCGACGGTGTCGGGCAGCAGCTCGCCCGTGTCGAGGTCCTTGACGCGCAGCGTGAAGCGCTCGTCGCCGGCGAAGTCGGTGCTGTAGGCCAGGAGGCGGCTGTCAGGGCTGATGTCGAACGTGCCCAGGGCGAAGAACTCCGAGTCGCCCGCGAGGGCGTTGCCGTCGAGGAGGACGTGCTCGCCGGGCAGGGCGCCGCCGTCGCCGAGGTCGGGCGGGGCGGCCTGGCCGTCCTCGACCGGGACCCGGCAGTGGATGCCATACTGCTTGCCCTCTTCGGTGCGCGTGTAATACCAGAAGCCGCCCTTGCGGGTCGGCACCGAGAGGTCGGTCTCCTTGGTGCGGGACTTGATCTCGCTGAACGCCGTCTCGCGCAGGCTCTCCAGGTGCGCGGTCGCCGCGGTGGTGAACGCGTTCTCCGCCTCGAGATAGGCGACCGTGTCTGGGTCTTCCTTGTTCTGCAGCCAGAAGAACTCGTCGACCACGGTGTCGCCGTGGTGCGTCCGCTCGTGCGGAACCTGCTTCGCCGTCGGCGGCTGAACGCCCGTCACACCTGTAGTCACGCCCAAGACGTTACCCGCACCCTCCGACACTTTCGGGCGCCTCGACCCCTCAAAAACACCCGAGAGACACCGGGCGAAACACGCAACCGGGGGGCGAACTCGGCAGTCTGTCCTGTAGGAGAAAGCGACGCCGGTACCGTCATGGTCTCGAAGTTCGGGCGAGCCCATGGAGGAGTGCGGTGCGGCGTCGTGGGGTGTTGCACATCGGGGTGGCGGGGCTGGCAGCAATGCTGGTCCAAGCGTGCGCCGGGGAGTCGGATACACCTGACGTGAAGGGCGGCGCGGCGCCGGGCTCCTCCGGCGCGGTCCAGTCGTCCCCCACGTTCGACCCCTCGGCGTACGTGCCCGCCGCCGTGCCGATCGCGGAGCTGAGGAAGCTCTACTCGTACGACTCCAAGGCGACGCTCAACGCCCAGCTCACCGACAAGCGGACCGGCGACGGCGTGATCCTGGAGGACATCACGTTCTCCGACACGAGGGGTCGCGAGGAGATCCCGGCCTACGTCCTGGGTCCGGAGAAGTTCACCGGCCGCCTGCCCGCGGTGGTGTACGCGCACGGCAGCGACGGCGACCGCGACACGCTGCTCAAGGAGGGGATGGCGCTCGCCCGGCTGGGGGCGCTGGTGTGCGTGCCGGAGCTGCCGCTCAAGCCGTCGGGCGACCCGGTCGCCGACAGCAAGGTGGTGGCCGACTCCGTGGTGGCGCTGCGCCGCGCGTTCGACCTGCTGATCCGCCGCTCGGACTGCGACGGGTCGAGAGTCGGGTTCGCCGGCCACAGCTGGGGGGCGTCGATGGGCGCCGTGCTGTACGGCATCGACTCCCGCATCACGGCGAGCGCCCTGGCGTCGGGGACCAGCCGGATCTCCCGGTGGATGGTCCGCAATCCGGTGCCGAAGGACTGGCACGCGTACCTGGACGCATTGTCGCGCTTCGACGCGCCGCCGTACACCCAGGTGACCGGCCGCAAGCCGATGCTGCTGCAGTTCGGCAAGCAGGACACCGTCGTCCCGGAAGGCGAGCGCGCTGAGCTGCTCAACGGCGTGGCCGGCCCCAAGGAGCGCAAGGACTACGACACCGGTCACGATCTCGTCGGCTTCGAGGCCGCGGTCACCGACCGGGTGGCCTTCCTCCGGAAGCAGTTGCGACTGAAGTAGGTACCCACTACGCTTCGAACACATGTTCGATGTCGCTTGGTGCAGCACGTGCATCGTCCGCGTCCTCGAGCATATTTGAACGCGTCGTTGGGAAAGCCTGGATCACGCCCTGACCGGCGAGTCCCGGCTTCCGCGAATCCCGCCGGCGAGCACTTCCCCGTGTGGTCGTCTCGTCGGACGGTCCAGCTGACGCTGGGTCGTGAACAGGGAAGCGTGGGCTGCGGTGAGCGTGATCGAAGTGCTGGCGGAGGCGTGCGGGCCGGAGCACGTGTGGGAGGCCGGCCCCGCCGACAGGGTGGACGGCGTGCCGGCCGGCTGGGTGGTCGCGCCCGGCAGCGCCGAGGAGGTCTCCGGCGTGCTGCGCGCCGCGGCCGCCGCCGGGCTGTCGGTCGTGCCGTCCGGCGCCGGCACCAAGCTCGACTGGGGGCTCCCGCCCGCGCACGTCGACGTCCTGATCGACCTCGGCCGCATGTCGGGCGTGCTCGACCACGCCCCGGACGACCTCGTCGCGACCGTCGCCGCCGGCACCCCGATGCGGGCGCTGCGGGCGCACCTGCTGCGGTCGGGGCAGCGGATCGCGCTCGACGTCGCGTCGCCCGGCGCGACCCTCGGCGGGGTCCTCGCCACCAACGAGGCGGGCCCGCTGCGCCACCGGTTCGGCACGCCGCGCGACCTGGTCGCCGGCGTGCGGGTCGCGCTCGACGAGGGCAGCCTGGAGCGGCACCTCGACGGGCACGACCTGGCCAGGCAGATCTGCGGCTCGTTCGGCACCCTCGGCGTCATCACGGAGGCGACGGTCCGGCTCGAGCCGATGCCGACCGCGCGGGCCTGGGTCGTGCGGCCGGTGTCGACCCCGCGCGAGGTACAGCAGCTCACGGAGGCCCTGGTCGCCTCGTCGCTCGGCGCCGCGGCGATCGAGGCCGACCTGCCCGGTGGCGCCGGGCGCCCCGCCGAGCTCGCCGCGCTGTTCGAGGGCAGCCGCGCCGGCAGCGCCGCCCGGGCCGAGGCCGCCGCGCACTTACTCGGCGGCGGCGCCTCGGTCGAGCCCGCGCCGCCGGAATGGTGGGGCCGCTACCCCTTCGACGCCGACGACGTGGCGCTGAAGATCTGGGGTCAGCCCAGTGAACTCTTCGCCGTCGTCTACGCGCTGCGCGACGCCGCCGGCATGCCGGTGCCGGTCCGCGGCTCGGTCGGCGCCGGCACCGCGCACGTGGCCCTGCCCGCCACGACCCCGGCGGACCGGCTCGCGGGCATGCTCAACGCCGCCCGGACGGTGCTCCTGGCCCGCGGCGGGGGCGGGTGCACGCTGCTGCGCGCCCCCGCCGACCTGCGTGAGCTCGTGGAGACCTACGGCCCGGCCCGGCTCTGCGACGCGTCCGTCCGGCTGAAACTCGCCCTGGACCCCGAGGAGCGGATGGCCCCCGGCCGCCTGCCCGCGTGCTAGCGCGACTTCTCGGTCCAGACGACCAGCTGGTCCACGCCGTCGATCTCGGTGGTGTACTCCCGCTCCGGCACCTCCCTGAAGCCGAAGCGGCGGTGCAGGGCGATCACCTGCTTGTTCCACGCCAGGGTGCGGCCGCCGACGGACGTGAGCTTCATCTCGTCGAACGCGTACGCGACGGCGGCCTTCTCCAGCTCCATCCACGCCGGCAGCAGCTCACCGCGCTCCTCAAGGCCGTCGACGTCGAGGAAGAACCCCCACTCGGCGGTCCCGGCCACCTCGTCGTGGTCGTTGAAGGTGACCACGCCGCAGTCGTTGCCCTTGTACGAGAAGATCAGCGCCCGGCGGGACGGATCGGACTGGACCTTCGCCCACCACTGAGCGTGACCCTCCGGAGTGATGAACGCTGTGTAGATGCTGGCGCCGCGCGTCTTCGGGTGATTGCGCCAGCGCCGAATGGTCTCGACGTCCGAATCGTCGGCTTCGCGCAGCACCGTGGTACCTCCCGTAGGCGGGCGTGTGGGCATTGAAAGACCGGCCAACGGTACACTCGCTCGCGGACGCCAGCCGCTTACCCGATCGAACAGGACCCTGAGCTGATGAGCAACCTCGATCGTCTTCGTGTCGCCTTCCGCACCGCACTGGCACTGCCGGAGGACTACGACGTCGACAAGCTTGAATACCGGGGCATTGAGAAGTGGGACTCGCTGGCGCACCTCTCCCTGGTCGGCGAGATCGAGGACACCTTCGACGTGATGATCGACACCGATGAGGTGATCGACCTCAGCTCCTTCGGCAAGGCCGTCGAGATCCTCGGAAAGCACGACGTTGAGTTCTCCGGCTGAGGGCAGGGTCGCGCTCGTAACGGGCTCCTCGCGCGGGATCGGCCGGGCCGTCGCGCGCAAGCTCGCTACTGAGGGCTACCAACTCGTCCTGCACGGCATGCGCGAAGGGTCGGCCAAGACCACGGCCGACGAGATCACCGCCGACTTCGGCATCGAGCCGCTCGTCGTGCACGGCGACGTCAGCGACGCCGCCGACGTCAAGGCCATCCTGCGGCTCGTCTTCGAGCGCCACCGCCGCCTCGACGCCCTGGTGGTCAACGCCGGCGTCCACGAGGCGGGCTTCCTCGGCATGATGGGCGACGCCGCGATCGAGCGGCTGTTCGCCGTCAACGCCGTCGGCGCCACGTACACGGTGAACGGCGCGGTCAAGCTGCTGCGCCGGGGCACCGCGCCCTCGGTCGTCCTGCTCTCCTCCGTCATGGGCACCGCCGGCTCGGCCGGTCAGGTCGTCTACGGCGCGACCAAGGCCGCCGTCGCCGGGTTCGCCCGCGCCGCGGCGAAGGAGCTCGGACCGGTCGGCATCAGGGTCAACGCGGTCGCCCCCGGGTTCATCGCCACCGAGATGCTCGAGTCCCTCGACGACGCCGGCCGCGCCGAGCGGGTCGCCGCGACCGCGCTGCGCCGCCTCGGCGAGCCCTCGGACGTCGCCGACGTGATCGCGTTTCTGCTCTCCGACGCGTCCCGGTTCGTCACCGGCCAGGTGATCGAAGTCGATGGCGGCCTGGTCGTATGACACACCGTGACGGCGCCCTACACGACAAATCGGACCATTTTTTTGGATCCTGTACGGTGAGAAGCATCCGTGTCCACCTCAACGGCATCAATGCGCCGCGGAGGTGACGCCATGACGTTGTTGCACCCAGACGCCAGACTGATCGACGCGGCGACCGGCGCCGAGCTCAGTGGCGTGCCGCTCCGCGAAGCCGTGCACGCCGCGGTCGCGGGGTTCGCCGAGATCACGCCCGGCGTGGTGTTCCTGCGCACGCCGACCACCGTCGAGGCGATCGTCCGCTACATCGGCGCGTTCGAGTCGGGGCGCCCGCTGGCGCTGCTCGACCCGGGCCTGCCCGCCGAGATCCTCGCCGACTTCATCGAGCGTTTCGAGCCCGCCGCCGTCTGCGGCCCAGTGCCGCAGGACGTGCACAAGGGGTACACCCGCCGCGGCGACGAACTGTGGGAGCGCGACACACCGTCGGCCACCGTGCCGCACCCCGACCTCGCCACGCTGCTGGCGACGTCGGGCTCCACCGGCAGCCCCAAGCTGGTCCGGCTGTCGCGCACGGCGATCCTGGCCAACACGACCTCGATCGTCGAGGCGCTCGGCATCACCGGGGCCGACGTCGCGGTGAGCAGCCTGCCGTTCTACTACAGCTTCGGCATGTCGGTGCTCAACACGCACCTCGCCGCCGGCGCGACCGTCGTGGTGGAGTCCGAGGGGCTGGTCGCCCGGTCGTTCTGGCCCGCGGTCACGAAGTTCGGCGTGACCTCGCTCGCGCTGGTGCCGTCGCAGTACGAGATGCTGCGCCGCCTGCGGTTCGACCCGAAGCGTTACCCGAGCCTGCGCACGCTGACGCAGGCCGGCGGCCGGCTGCGGGCCGAGCTGGTGCAGGACTTCCACGACCGCATGGCGTCCGTCGACGGGCGGCTGTTCGTCATGTACGGGCAGACCGAGGCCGCTCCGCGCCTGACCACGCTGCCGGCCGGGCGGCTCGCGGAGAAGCTCGGCTCGGTCGGGCCCGCGGTGCCCGGCGGCGCGCTCGCCATCCGGCTCGAGGACGGCACCGAGACCACCGCCCCGGGCGTCGTCGGCGAGGTGCTCTACCGCGGCCCGAACGTGATGATGGGCTATGCGGAGACCGCCACCGACCTGGCCCGCGGCGACGAGCAGGGCGGGCTGCTGGAGACCGGCGACCTCGGGCACCTCGACGAGGACGGCTACCTGTTCATCGACGGGCGGCTCAAGCGCTTCGGCAAGGTGTTCGGCGTCCGGCTCAACCTCGACGACATCGAGCAGCTGGCGGCCGCCACCGGCCCGGGCGCCGTCGCGGCCGTCGCGGGCGACGACAAGGTCATCATCTTCGTCGAAGGTGATGGGGCGACGGCCGAGGCGCTGGCGCCGCGGGTGACCGAGCTCGCCGACCGGCTGAAGCTGCACTGGTCGGGCTTCGAGATGCGCGGCCTCCCCGCCCTGCCGCTGCTCAGCAACGGCAAGGTCGACTATCGAGCGTTGGAGTCCGCACGATGAGCGTGTTCACCCTGTCGCAGCCGGACCGCGAGGCGCAGCTGCTGCCCCGCCTGGCCGAGCTGACCGAGCAGCACCGGGCGCGGGGCGAGGCGTACGCCAACATCCTCGCCGCCACGGGTCACGGCCCCGGGCGCTCGTACGAGCGGATCAGCGACCTGCCGTGGCTGCCGGTGCGGCTGTTCAAGACGCACCAGCTCAAGAGCATCCCCGACGACGAGGTCTTCAAGGTCCTGACCTCCAGCGGCACCACCGGCGACGTCAGCCGCATCTACCTGGACAAGGCCGCCGCGGCCGCGCAGACCAGGATGCTCGGCCAGACCCTGCAGGCGGTCCTCGGCCCGAAGCGGCTGCCGATGCTCATCGTCGACACGACCGCGATCATCAAGAACCGCCGCTCGTTCAGCGCCCGCGGCGCCGGCGTCCTCGGCATGATCACGTTCGGCCGGGACCACGTCTGGGCGCTCGACGAGGACAGCAAGCCCGACCTCGAGGCCGTCCGCGGGTTCCTCGCCAAGCACGGCGACAAGCCCTTCCTGGTCTTCGGCTTCACGTTCATGGTCTGGCTCTACCTGTACGAACTGGCGCGCGACAACGGCCTGGACCTCAGCAACGGGATCCTCGTGCACTCCGGCGGCTGGAAGAAGCTGGTCGACCAGCAGGTCGACAACACCGAGTTCCGCCGCGCGTTCCAGGCCGACACCGGGCTGCGCAACATCCACAACTTCTACGGCATGGTCGAGCAGATCGGCGTCGTCTACCTCGAAGGCCCGGACGGCAACTCGCTGTACTGCCCCGACTTCGCCGACGTCGTCATCCGCGACCCGGAGACGTGGGAGCCGCTGCCGCCCGGCAGGCCCGGTCTCGTCGAGGTGATCAGCACGCTGCCGGAGTCGTACCCAGGCCACGTGCTGCTCACCGAGGACATGGGTGTCATCAACGGCATCGACGACGGCGCGTGGCCCGGCAAGCGCTTCTCCATCCTGGGCCGGCTGCCGCGCGCCGAGGCCCGCGGCTGCAGCGACACGTTTGTGGGTGCATCGTGAAAAGCGTCTTTCCCGAAATTTCCGATATTTCGGCGGATCGGCTCCTGGCGGAGATCACCGACGAGCCCGAAGGCGGGCGGCTGACCGTCGGCGACGAGCGGGTCCGGGACTTCCTGATCGCGTTCTCGCGGCGGCTGCTCAAGCCCGACCTCGCCCGCCGCCACCCCGAGCTCGGCTCGCTCGGCTTCTTCCTGCGCAAGGGTGAGCTGGCCCGCGCCGTCGAGCGCCTCGCCGACGGGGCCAACGGCCAGCGCCGCGCCCCCCGCGGCCTGGTGCTGCACTTCCCGCCGGCGAACGTCGACACGATCTTCGTCTACTCGTGGGCGCTGTCCGCCCTCGCCGGCAACCACAACATCGTGCGGGTCTCCGCCCGCGCGGCCGGCGCCGCGCAGACCGTCCTCGAAGCGCTCAACGACGTGCTCGCCGACGCCCACCCGGCGATCGCGCAGACCCAGCGGATGGTCACCTACGACCGCGACGACGCGATCACCGGCGCCCTCATCGGCGCCTGCGACCTGCGCGTGCTGTGGGGCGGCGACCAGTCCGTCAACCAGCTCCGCAAGCACCCGATCCAGCCGCTCGCCCGGGACCTCGCGTTCCCGGACCGGTCCTCGTTCGCCGCGATCTCCGTCGCCGGCTGGCAGAGCTCGACCTCTGAGCAGCGCCGGGCGGCCGTGGACGGGTTCGCCAACGACCTCTACTGGTTCGACCAGGCCGCCTGCTCCTCCCCCCGCGACCTGTTCTGGGTCGGTGACGCCGAGGCCGTGGCCGCGGCCCGCGCCGAGTTCGACGACCTGCTCAGCGAGGTCGTCGTGCAGCGCGGCTGGGGCGTGGATCCGGCGATGGCCGTGGAGAAGTACGTCGCCACCTACGGCCTCGCCGCCACCGGCGCCGCCACCAAGATCGCGTTCAACGGCAACGCCGTCGCCAACGTGTCCCTCGCCGGCCTCGACGACCTGCAGCGGCACTGGCTCGGCGCCGGCACCATCTGCCACGTCACGGTCGGTTCGCTCGCCGAGCTCGCCCCGGCGATCCAGCGCAAGGACCAGACGCTCAGCCAGTACGGCTTCACCATGTCCGACCTCGACGACTTCGTCACCACCCTCGCCGGACGCGGCATCGACCGGATCGTGCCGTTCGGTCAGGCGCTGACGTTCGCGGGGACCTGGGACGGCTTCAACCTGCTCCACGAGTTCACGCGCATCATCACGATCCAGGCCTGACCTCAAAACGGAGTACTCTCCTCCGTACACGGTTCTGTGAGGAGCTCCACAACGTGTCTCTGTCCGTCGTCGTCCCGTGCTACCGCTCCGCGCGTATCCTCCCCACGCTGGTCGAGCGGCTCAACGGCGTGCTTCCCGGCATCACCCCCGACCACGAGGTGATCCTCGTCGTCGACAGCACCGACAACACGTGGGACGTCGCCAGCGAGCTCGCCGGCAAGTACGAGCACGTCCAGGCGATCCGCATGGCCCGCAACTACGGCCAGCACAACGCCCTCATCGCCGGCATCCGCGCGGCGTCCTTCGACCGCATCATCACGATGGACGACGACCTCCAGCACCCGCCGGAGGAGCTGCCGAAGCTCGTCGACGCGCTCACCGACGACCTCGACGTCGTCTACGCGATCTCCGAGCAGGAGGAGCACAGCGCCTTCCGCAACCTCACCTCGTGGGGCGCGAAGACCCTGGTCATGGGCCGCACGATGGGGATCCCCAACGCCGATGTCCTCGGCGCGCTGCGCATCTTCCGCACGTTCCTGCGTGCGGGGTTCGAGCAGGTCAGCGGCCCGCACGTCTCCGTCGACATCGTCCTGTCGTGGACCACGACCCGCGTCGGCACCGCGACCGTCCGCATGGACCAGCGCACCGAGGGCCGCTCGGGCTTCACCTTCAAGTCGCTCATGAAGCACGCCGTCAACATGATCCTCGGGTATTCGACGAAGCCGCTCCGGCTCGTGACGTACCTGGGGTTCCTGATCGGCATCTGCGGCCTGATCCTCACGATCCGGCTGGTCTGGCTCTACGTCATCGGTGACACGACCGTCGCCGGTTTCACCACCGTCGCGTCGCTGGTCACGGTCTTCTCGTCGGCCCAGCTGATCGGCATCGGCGTCCTGGGCGAGTACCTGGGCCGGGTGCACGCCCACGGCATGGGCCGCCCGACCTACGTCGTCCGCGAGCACGTGAACGGCCCGGCGGGCCGCCCCGCGGACCGCGTCGACGCCGCCTGATCGAAAGCCGTCCGCCCGGCGCTCCGTGGAAGGAGCGCCGGGCGAGACACGCACGGAGCGCTGGGCGAGACACGCACGGAGCGCTGGGCGAAACACGCACGGAGCGCTGGGCGAAGCACGCATGGAGCGCCCGGGCGTACACGCACGGAGCGCCCGGCGTACACACACGGATGTCCCCAACCGGATGTCCCCAGCTGTGGATAACTCCCGCCAAACCTGTGGATGACTGTGCACGGGGCTGTGGATAACCGTGTGGAATAAACGCGGAGTACACCCCGGATCCACCTGCGTGTAGGCGGTGTGAGACCTAGGACACGGGGGACCTGGGGAGACGATGCCCACAGGGGTTACCCACAGGCTGTGGATAACCGGTCAGTCGGTGAAGAGGCGGGCGGCCAGGCCGGGGTCGATGTTGCCGCCGCTGACGACGGCCACGGTGCGGCCGGCGGGGAGCTCGTCGCGGTGGTGCAGGACGGCGGCGGTGGCGGCGGCGCCGCTGGGTTCGGTGATGAGGCGGCCGCGGCGGGCGAGGACCTTCACGGCGTCGAGGATCTCGTCCTCGGCGACGGTCACGATCGCGTCCAGGTGGGCGCTCAGATGCGCGAGGGTGAGCTCGGACAGCGGGGTCCGCAGGCCGTCGGCGACGGTGCTCAGCATGCGCTGCTCGGGCCAGACGCGCACGACGCCGGCGGCGAGGCTTTCGGCGGCGTCGGCGGCCACGGCGGGCTCGACGCCGATGACGGCGACGTGCGGGGCGAGGGCCTTGATCGCGGTCGCGACGCCCGAGGAGAGGCCACCGCCGCCGACGGGGACGACGACGACGTCGACGTTGGAGAGGTCCTCGAAGATCTCCAGGCCGACGGTGCCCTGGCCGGCGATGATGTCGGGGTGGTCGTAGGGCGGGATCAGGGTCAGGCCGCGCTCGGCGACCAGCTCACGGGCGACGGTCTCGCGGTCGGCCTGCCGGACGAGGATGACCTCGGCGCCGTAGCCGCGGGTCGCCTCGATCTTCAGGGGTGTGGAGACGTCGGGCATGACGACGGTGACCGGGATGCCGAGGGAGCGGCCGGCGTAGGCGAGGGCCTGGCCGTGGTTGCCGGAGGAGTGGGTGACCACGCCGGCGCGGCGGTGGTCGAGGTCGAGGCGGTGCAGGGCGTTGGTGGCGCCGCGGAGCTTGAACGCGCCGATCGGCTGGAGGCTTTCGGGCTTCAGCCACAGTTCGTCGGCCCAGGGGCACGGCAGGAGCGGGGTGCGAACCACGAGGCCGGAGATCCGCGCGGCGGCGTCGCGGATGTCGTCCAGCCGGACGAGGTGTTGAGCGGTGGTGGTCACGGGGTCATCTTGACAGCCCACGGGCATGATCACCCTCCTCGCATCCGGCGAATGAGAGATCCATAACGTCGATGGTCAGCCGCTGCCGTAGAACCGCGCGGCGCCGGGGTGTAGCGGTACAGGATCGGTGGCCACAGCGCCCGCTTTGTCGTAATTGGCGCCCTCAGGATGTACGCGGCTCAACTCGATCTGATAGTCGAACAGGATCTTGGTGAGGTCGTACGCGAGCTGGTCGGGCATGTCGGGCGACACCAGCAGGAGGTTGCCGATCACGATCGTGTCGACGTCCGCCGGCGTGTCGTAGACGGACTTGGGGAGCTTGCCCGCCGCGTACACCGTGCCGTAGCGGAACGAGAGCGGCTTGAGCAGCTCGTCGAGCGGCAGCAGGGAGAACTGCCCGGGAGCGCTGGCCAGCAGGTCGGCGATGCCGGGCGTGGGCAGGCCGCCGGTGAAGATCAGCGCGTCGGTGGTGCCGGCCAGCATGCCCTTGGTGGTCTCCGGCAGGGACAGGCGCTGCCGGACGATGTCGGTGTCGGGGTTGATCCCGCCCGCGAAGAGCAGCCGGCCGGCGAAGACGTCGGCGCCGGAGCCGGCGGAGCCGGTGGAGATCCGCTTGCCGCGCAGGTCGGCGAACTTCGTGACGCGCAGGCTGTTGCGGACCACGACCTGGGCGTAGCTGCGGTACAGCCGCCCCAGCGCCACGACCTTCTGCGGCCGGCCCTCGAAGGCGCCCTTGCCGGTCACGGCGTCGGCGGCGGTGTCGGCGATGCTGAACGCGACGTCCATGTCACCGGTCGCGACGCGCGTGATGTTCTCACCGGAGGCGCCGGTCGCCTCGGCGCGCGCCTCGTAGCCGGGCACGTGCTTGGTGATGAGGTCGGCGTAGCCGCCGCCGAACTGGTAGTACACGCCCGTCGTGTTGCCGGTGGCGATGTAGATCCGCCCGCCGTGCCACAGGCCCGCGCCGGCGCGGGGCGGCGCCGTCGAGCCGCAGCCGGCCAGAACGGCGCACACGAGCAGGACAGCCGCGAGCCGCCTCACCGGAGCATCGCATCCCGCGGGAGGGGGTCGAGCGCGTCGGCGACCCGGTGGACGAGCATGGCCGTCTCGTAGCCGACCTGGCCGAGGTCGCAGCCGGGGGCGGCGAGCACGCCGAGCAGCGCGCGGTCGCCCACGGCCATGACGATCATGACGCCGCCGTCCATGTCGACGATGGTCTGGCGGACCTGGCCGGCCTGCATCACGCGGGCGGCGCCGAAGGTGAGGCTGGCCAGCCCGCTGATGACGGCGGAGAGGTGGTCGGCCTGGTCCACCGGCAGGTCGGCGGAGCAGGCCAGGCGCAGCCCGTCGCCGGAGACGGTGATCGCGTGCGCGACATCGGGGACCTGCCGGGCGAAGCTGGCCATGAGCCAGTCGAGCTGGCCCGCGCCGGTCGGGTTCTGAGCGTCTGGCATCGCCATCATCGGTCCTTCTGTCCTGGGGTCGCGCTGTTGAAGCCGCCCGAGCTGGTTCGGCGGGCGGCGGCCGAGACACCTTCCGCGAACGCCGACAGCCGGGACCGGACGGCGTCCGGGTCGACCGCGTTGCTGCGGGTGGGTTGCGGCTCGGGGTCGGTCGTTCCTGGTGCGAGCTGCGCTCCTGGGCGGCGGCGGGGGAGGCCGTCCTCGGTGGAGCCGCCGAGGGGGCTGGACGGGCCCCCCGGCCGTGGCGGCCAGGCACCCGGGGAAGGCGATGGCGGGACGGGCGGGGCGGGTGGCCTGGGGGTGTCGCCACCGCTGAGATAGGGGCGGAACCATGGTGCGGGCGCCCCGGACGGAGCCGGCTGGTGTTGCTGCGGTACGCGGGGCCGCCCCAGCGGCGCGCCGACCGTCGAGGGCACGACGACCGGCGGCGGCCCGGGGCGGGGCGAGGCGGAAACGGGAACGCCCGAGATCGGCGCCGCCGACACCGGCGCAGGAGACACCGGCGTAGCGGCAGCGGACGCGGCGGCGACCGGCGCGGAGAAGACCGGCGAAACCGGTGGAAACGGCGGAAGCGCCGCAAGCGGTGGAGCCGACGGGACGGCGGCAGGGGGCGCGGACGCGGCGGCAAGGGCGGGGGAAGCGGCGGCGGGGGCCGAGGAAGCGGCGGCGGGTGTCAGCGCCGGCATCCGCTCCAGGGTCCGGTGCGGCAGCGCCACGTAGGCGACCGTGCCGCTGCCGGTGGCGTGCAGCTCCACCCGGATCCGGTGCCGGGCGGCCAGGTGCGACACCACGTGCAGCCCCATCGTGCCGGCCGCCGCGCTGCTCAGCGTCGTCGGCGTCGCCAGCCGCGAGTTGATCTCCGCGAGCCGGCGCGGCGCGATGCCGATCCCGCTGTCGTGGACGCGGATGATGGCGCCGTCGACCGTGGGCCGGGCGTCGACCCGGACCTGCTGCGTCGGCGGCGAGAAGGTCGTGGCGTTTTCGAGCAGCTCCGCCAGGAGGTGGACGAGGTCACCCACGACCGGCCCGGTGATCGCCAGGTCGGCGGGCTGGACCTCGACCCGCTGGAAGTCCTCGATCTCCGACGCGGCGGCCGTGATGACCGCGCCGATGCCGACCGCCTGGGTCGCCGGCCGGCCCGGCTCGCCGCCGGAGAGGACCAGCAGGTTCTCGCCGTTGCGGCGCAGGCGGGCCGCGATGTGGTCGAGGGCGAAGAGGCGGGCGAGCACGTCGGGGTCGGTCTCGTCGCGCTCGAACTCATCGAGGAGCCGCAGCTGCCGGGTGATGAGGGTACGGATGCGCCGGGCCAGCACCTCGGCCATCCGGGACACGTCGACGCGCAGCTCGGCCTGCTCGCCGGCGAGGCGCAGCGCGGTGCGGTGGACGGTGGCGAACGCGTCGGCGACCTGGCCGATCTCGTCGTTGGTGGCGGCGATGCTCCGGGTGGCGGCGGCGGCCGAGGTGCCGGTCGGGATCGGCGCGCCGGCCGCGACGGAGTGGATCACGTCGGGCAGCTCCTGCCGGGCGACCGTCAGGGCCGCGGCGCGCAGCCGCCGGAGGCGCCGGGCCGTCCGTACGGCCAGGGTGATCGCGATCGCGAGGGCGGCGAGACCGATCACGGCGGTGCCGATGAGGGTCGCCCACGCGCGCCGCTGGGCGGTGACGGCGATCTGCTCGGCGCGCCCGTCGAGCCGGTCGGACAGGTCGAGGCTGACGATGTTGAGCCGGCGGATGAAGCCGGACTGCGCCACGAACCACGCGTCGGCGTCGACCCTCACCCCGGCCGGGTCCTTCTCGGCGTTGCGGGCGGCGGCGCTGAGCTTGTCGGCCCTGTCGACGTCGAGGCCGCGGATCTCCTGGTCGTACACGGTGCGCTCGGCGCTGGTCGCGGCCCGCTGGAACTCGGCGGCCCGCTGGTCGCGCGCGCCCCGCAGCTCCGACATGGCGCCCAGGTCGCCGGGCTCGACGGCGCCGCGGGAGAACACCGCGCGCAGCAGGTCCCGTTCGAGGGCGGCGAAGTGCTCGACGGCCGCGACGGCGGCGACGGCCCGGGCGGCGTTGGCGAGCTCGATGTCGGCGATCTGCGCCGGCACGGCGTCCGCGATCGCCAGCAGGGCCTCGGCGAGCGGCCGGTACACGGGGTCGGTCATCAGCGTGATCGCGGGGTTCGTGTCGGCGGCCTCGCGGGTGGCGCCGAGCCGGCTGTAGATCTCGTTGACGGCCCGGACGGACCGGTCGAGGTCGGGCACGGCCTTGACCGCCGCGCGGCTGTCGGCGAGGTAACGGGCCGCGGCCTGGTCGGTCCGCCCGCGCTGGGCGACGACGAGCGACATGCCGGCCTTGCCGCCCCGTTGCCGCAGTGCCGCGGTCTCGGCGACCTCGCGCTCCAGCTCGTGCACGAAGCTGACCGCGCTGGTCGCGGTGGATGCCAATGTACGAGCTCGCGCCGCGTCCCCGGCGGCGGACGTGGCGGTGGCGGCCTGGGCGGTGCTGAGGACCGCGAGCCCGACCATCGCGACGATGATGGGGGCGAGCAGCTGCGTGCGGACCGACCGCAGCCGGCTGGGCCGGGTCGCTCCGCCGCGCCGGTGTCCGGCGACCGAGGTGTCAGGCGCGCCCGATCGGCGCTGCCGACCGCCGCCGCCGATCGCGCGGGGCGAGTCGGTGCCGGTCGCTCGGGAGGGGCTGCTGCCTGCCAACCGTCATCCCCTACCGGTGGCGGGGGAGCACGCTGTAGCCGGAAAGCTCGTTAAGGAACACGAAAGGGCACGCTACTGGAAAGGGGCTTCCCCGATAAGCCTTCATTCGCCGAACGGCGGCCGTCACAAGCCAAACGGCCCGCCGTTCGCGACTAGGCGTGACGGCGCCGTCGCAGTACGAGGAAGGCGACCGCTCCGGCGACCACGACGACGACGCCGAGGCCGATCCACCAGGTCGACCGGCGGCTGGTCGCGGTGGTCGCGGCGGGGCTCGGGCTTGAAGTTGCCTTGACGCTCGGCGCCGGCTCCCCCGGCGTGCCGGCGGCGGCGGTCGCGGACGGCGCGATGGACCGGCCGGTCGGTTCGCGGAGCGTCGGCAGGTCGCTCAGCGCCGGCAGCGTCGACGGCGGCGCGCCCGGCTCGATGACCGCGGGCGGCCCGGGCAGCGGCGGCCCGGGTGGCGGCGACGGCTTGCCGGTCGCCCCGGCCAGCAGCGCGACCAGCAGCAGCCCGGCGGCGGTGAACGCCCGATGATGCCTCACACCGGACAAAACGGCACCGACCGCCCAGCCTTGAGGCTTTTCGGTGATCCGGTAGACCCCGGGCACCCGGGGGTGTGCGAGGTCTACCGGATCACGGAACCGGTCAGGCGGGCCGGACGAAGACCGAGACGGTCCGGCCGGGGACGGTGAACGTGCCGTGGGCGCTGTCGAACGTGGCCTGACGGGCGAGCGGGTCCGCCGAGGCGGCCTGCACCGGATGGAGCACGAACCGGGCGCCCGTGTAGGCGCCGACCGTCTGCGTCGCGGCGGCCGGGCCGGCGTTGAAGACCACCACGATCGTCTGGAACCGCTGGTCGAGGCCGCGGGCGTCCAGCGTCATCGTGATCACGCCGGGCGTCGCGGACGCGCCGGACAGCGGGAACGCCATCCGCTGCTGGACCTGCGCCGCGGTGCCCAGCGAGAACGCCGGCGAGCTCGCCCGGATCGTCAGCAGCTCCTGGAAGCGGGCGGCGGCGAGGTCGACGGCGGCGCAGTCGGGCACGAGCGCCGGGTTGGCCAGCAGCGGCTGGGCGTAGGTCCACTTGTCCTGGTTGTCGGCGGCGGGTGGCAGGCCGGCGCCGAAGCCGTTGCCGGCCGCGCAGTCCCAGCGGATCTGGTTGAACCAGTCGCCGGAGTTGAACGAGTTGCGGTCCAGGGACTTGGAGCGCAGCCGGTCGGAGCCGGTGGTGACGAACCCGGTCCCCTGGCCGAGGACGGTCGTGGACAGGGCGAGCACCTGCAGCCTCGCCCGCTGCTCGGCGGTCGTGCCGGTCGGCAGCTTGTAGGCGAGGGCGTCGTAGAGGATCTCGTTGTCGTGGGCGTCGACGTACGTGACCCCCTCGGCGGGCAGGCGCGTGTAGCCGGCGGGTGAGCCGTTGTAGTCGACCTGGGCGCCGGTGACCCGGTGGCCGGTGGAGTCGACGAACTCGTAGGCGGCGAGGTTGCCGGTGAGCCCGACCTGGATCAGGTCCTGGTAGTGCAGGAGCCTGGCCCGCTGCTCGGCGGTGGTGCCGTTGGCCGGGTCGCCGTTGGGCGCGGTGTACAGGCCGGACGCGAACCCCTGGATGCGCGGGTCGCCGTCGAACGGGCCGCCGCCGCGGACCGCGTCGCGGAGCCGGTCGTTGAAGGTGCCGATGCCGGTGCCGGCCATGTTGGCCTGGGTCGCCTGGACGAAGCGGGCGTTGTCGGCGACCTCGCCGAAGTTCCAGCCCTCGCCGTAGATGAGGATCTTCTTGCCGTCGACGCCGTCCTTGCCGAGGGTCAGCTGGTCCAGCGCGGCACGCACGGCGAGGATGTTGGCCTTCGGGTGGTGGCCCATGAGGTCGAAGCGGAAGCCGTCGACCTTGTACTGCTTGGCCCACAGCACGACCGAGTCGACGACGAGCTTGCCCATCATCGCGTTCTCCGGCGCCGTGTTGGCGCAGCAGGTGGAGTTGGCGACGGTGCCGTCGTCGAGCAGCCGGTGGTAGTAGCCGGGCACGATCTGGTCGAGGACCGAGTGCGGGTCGGTGCCGGCGGCGGTGGTGTGGTTGTAGACGACGTCGACGACGACCCGCAGGCCGGCGCCGTTGAGCCCGGCGACCATCTGGCGGAACTGGCTGATCCGCGGGGTGCCCTGCGGGTCGGTCGCGTAGGAGCCTTCGGGCGTGGAGTAGTGGAACGGGTCGTAGCCCCAGTTGTAGCCGTCCTGCGCCGCGATCTGGGCGACGCACGCCTGCTGCTGGCTGGAGTCCGGCGGCAGCGCGGTCAGGTCGCACGGCGGCTGCTGCTGGTCGGCCCGCCGCTCGGGGATCGTGGAGATGTCGAAGACCGGCAGCAGGTGCACGTAGGACGTGCCGGCCCTGGCCAGGTCCCGCAGGTGTGTCATGCCGGCCGACTGGGCCTGGGCGAAGGCGAGGTACGTGCCGCGCTGCTGCGCCGGCACGGTGGTGTCGGCGACGGAGAAGTCGCGGACGTGCAGCTCCTGGATCTGCGGCCGGGCCGGCACCGGCGGCTTCTTGACCGCGGACCAGCCGGGCGGCTGCAGGGCGGCGTCGGCCAGGTCGACGATCTGGCTGTGGGTGGAGTCGGCGGCGAGCGACACCGAGTAGGGGTCGGTCACCGACGCCGTCGTCACGCCCCGGACCGCGGGCTGCCAGGCGGTGACCCGGAACCGGTAGTAGCGGCCCTTCCAACTGCGGTCGCCGGTCGCCGTCCAGACGCCGGTGTGCTCGTCGCGCTTCATCGCCGCCAGTACCGGCTGCGCTGACGGGTCGTCGAAGAGCTCCAGCGCGACGTTCTGCGCGGTCGGCGCCCACACGCTGACCGCGACGCGCCCGCCCTCGAAGTGCGGGCCGAGCTTCGCGCCGACGGCGCCGACGTAGAGGTCGTCGAGCGCCCCGGCGACCTGCACGGCGCTGGCCTCGGTGACGGCGCCGGCGGCGTCGCGCTCGACGACGACCACCTGCCCGCGCAGCGCGGTGGCCACGGCGGCGCGGTCGCCGGTGACGTGGAACGCCTGGTACGCCCACAGGTGCGGGAACTTCGCCCGCTGCGGCTCGGACAGGGTGCCGGTCGCGCGCATCGGCAGGGCCTTCGCGACGCCGACGACCTGCCCGTCGACCACCGACAGGCCGCCGTTGGGCGCGGACAGCAGCTCGTATGAGTGCCCGTCGGTCGGCCCGGACCGCCACGCGATGGTGTCGTGGTCGACCCACACCGCCTTCGCCTTGGTCAGGTCCGTGTCGGGTGTGCCCTGCGGCGGGATCGGCAGCAGGTAGCGCTCCTGCCCGGACAGGATCCAGACCTCGTGCCCGACGGTGACGAGGTCGAGCGCCTGGTCGGCGGGCAGGTCCTTGGTGTCGCCGTTGTGCAGGATGTAGTTGAGCGTCGTGGCGTTGTCCGCCAGCGGCACCCGGAACCGCGCGCCGAACGCGTCGCTGCCCTCCGGGAGCAGCGGGGCGCCCCAGTCGGTGGGGGTCGCCGCGCCGGTCCAGACGTGCAGCCCCCAGCCGGTGTAGTCGCCGGCCGGGCGGCGGTAGTGCAGCACGGCGGTGTGCTCGGCGGCGGCGCGGGTCGGGTGGACGGTCGCCTCGCCGGAGCGGACCCAGGCCTCGCCCTGCCGGCTCGGCAGGACGGACTGGTCGGGGCCGGGGTCCTTCACGTCGCCCTTGTGCACGATGAAGTTGACCGGCTTGCCCGGGTCGGTCACCGGCACGTGCCAGAAGGCGCCGAAGCTGTCGGTGCCGTCGGGCGGGCGCGGCGCGGACCAGTCGGTGCCGGTGCCGGGCGCGAGGCCGTCGCCCCACAGGTGCAGGCCCCAGCCGGTGTAGTCGCCGTCGGGCCGCCCGTAGTGCACGGCGACGGTGCCGGTGGCCGCGGCCTGTGAGGTGTAGATGGTCGCGTCTCCTTGCTTGAGCCAGATCTCCGGCGTCTTCGTCGGGTCGAGCGAGCGGTCGGCGGCGACGTCCTTCACCCCGCTCGAGTCGACCACGAGGAAGCCGACGTTCGCCGCCCCGGGCTTCAGCTTGACCCATGCGAAGCGCCCGAACGAGTCCTCCCCGGCGAACGGGGCGCCGGCCGGCCACGTCATCGGCGTCTCGATGTCGCCCCACGCGTAGAGGCTCCACGGCTCATAACCGCCGGTCGGGCGCTGGTAGTGCACGATCGCGTAGTCGGGCGAGGCGGCGCTCGGCGGCGTGCCGACCTTCGCGGTGATCCTCGTCTCTGCGGTACGGCCGGAGCCGTCGCGCACGACCGCCTTGTACTCCAGCGCCGTGCCGGCGGGCAGCCCGTCGAGGTCGTGGGTGACGCTGTACGGCGCGGCGTGGTCGGTGCCGAGCAGCTTCCACGGGCCGTTGCCGACCTTCGCGGCGAACGTGACCGTGGCGAGGGGGTCGCCGGTGACCTCCGCCTTGACCTCGGCGGGGCCGGGGACGGGCTGCCCGGCGGCGGGCGCGACCAGCGTGACGGTGGGCTTCGCGGCCGACTTCGCGATCGCGCCGCGGGCCTTGAACACCACGGTGCTCAGCGGCGGCACGTCCAGCTGCAGCCGGCCGTCCCCGGCGGAGGCGGCGATCGCGCCCGTGGACGGGTAGATCCGGTCGAAGGTGGTGCTCGCCATGGCCGTCGGGACGGTGACGGTCTGCGTGGTGGTGGCATTGTTGGTGGCGACCAGGTACTCGACGCGCTGCTGGGGGTCGATCCGGGAGAACGCGAACACGCCCGCGCCCTGCGCCGCGTACCGGGTCACCTGCACGCCCTGCTTGAGCGCCGGATGCGCCTGCCGCAGCTGGGCCAGGCCGGCGATCGTGCGGTAGACCGGGTGGCTCTCGTCGTAGTGCGCGACCGCGTGGGTGGTGTCGGTGCCGAGCAGGTCGTCGTCGAGGTAGTCGGGGGTGACGCTCGGGAACATGTCCTGCCGGGCGTCCTTGTCGCCGCCGGCGCCGGTGAAGCCCTGCTCGTCGCCGGAGTAGACGACCGGCTGCCCGCGGGTCAGGAACATCAGCTCGTGGGCGAGCTGGTCGCGGCGCAGGTGCGTGGCGGGATCGGTGCCGCCGCCGGCGACGAACATGCCGATCCGGCCCATGTCGTGGTTGCCCAGGAACGTCGGCAGGGTGCCCGCGGTGGTGCCCGCCGAGGTGTACAGGTCGTCCTGCGCGTACACGCCGGCGAGACCGGCCGCGGAGCCGCCGCGGGCCACGTAGTCGGTCGCGGCCTGCTGGAACGGGAAGTCCAGGGTCGCCGGCAGCCGCCCCTTGCGCACGTAGGTCGAGTCGAACCGCGGGTCGGCGTCGTACACCTCGCCGAACATGAAGAAGTCCCGCTTGGCGACCTTGTCGACGCCCTCGACGAACTGCGGCCAGAACTCCATGTTGACGTGCTTGGTGGTGTCGATCCGGTAGCCGTCGATCCCGGTGTCCTTGACCCAGTCGGCGTAGATCTTCGTCATCCCGCGGACGACCTCCGGGCGCTCGGTCCACAGGTCGTCGAGGCCGAAGAAGTCGCCGTACTCGCTGTTCTCGCCGCTGAACGTCGAGTCGCCGCGGTTGTGGTACATGAGCGGGTCGTTGAGCCACGCCGGCTTCTTGACGGTCTTGTCCGCCTCGCTGCCGAAGACCGGGGTGTACGGGAAGGAATGCGCGTTGACCGGCGGGAAGCCGCGCCGCCCGTCGGCGAAGGCGCGGTCGTCGAACCTGTTGCCGGCGGCGTCCTTGTACGGGTAGTCCGTCTTGCTCCGGTAGGAGTACTGGTCCTGCGCGTACCGGATGACGTCGGCGGTGTGGTTGGTGATGACGTCGAGGTAGACCTTGATGCCCCGGCGGTGCGCGAGGTCCACCAGCCGCTGCAGGTCGGCCTTCGTGCCGAAGTGCGGGTCGATCTGGGTGAAGTCGGTGGTCCAGTAGCCGTGATAGCCGGCCGAGACGTCGGCACCGCTGCCCTGCACCGGCCGGTTCTTCAACACGGGGGCGAGCCAGATCGCGGTGGTGCCGAGGTGCTCGATGTAGTCGAGCCGGTCGATGACGCCCTTGAGGTCGCCGCCGTGGTAGAAGCCCTTGTCGGTGGGGTCGTAGCCGGAGCTCAGCCGGCCGCCGGACAGGCCGCCGGTGTTGTTGGACGGGTCGCCGTCGGCGAACCGGTCGGGCAGCACGAAGTAGAACTGTTCGGCGTGCTGCTGGGTGCCGCCGGCGAGGAGGCTGGCGATCGACGGCTCGTTCTCCCACTGGGGCACGCCGCCGGCGTAGCCGCTCGGTGTCCTCGCCTGCTCGGGCAGCGTCGGCACGCTGCCCTGGACCGCGGCCAGCGTGGCCACGGCGAAGGCCGCGGCGGCGATGGTTTGCGTGAGTTTCAGACGCTTCATGGCGGGGCCCCCATCTCGCGGCAGGCCGTGAACGTATCGACACACAATGATCGACACAAGGCGCAGTGCCCCGCTGGGGGTACTTCAGGGGTTACCTGAGGGCGTTACTCGAGGCCTTTGCTTGAGGGATGCCGTGATCGCTTCGCTGATCTTGCGCAGCTGCTCGACCTGCTCTTCGCTGAGCGCGTCGAACAGGTGCTTGCGCACCGTCTCCACGTGACCGGGCGCGGCGGCCTCGATGGCGGCGAAGCCGACGTCGGTCAGGTCGGCGAACTGCCCGCGCTTGTCGTCGTCGCAGTCGCGCCGGCTGACCCAGCCGCGGGCCTCGAGCTTGGTGACGGCGTGGCTGAGCCGGCTGCGCGAGGACCGGGTGAGGTCGGCGAGCTCACTCATCCGCCGGGTGCGTCCCGGCGACTCCGACAGCACGACGAGGATCTCGTAGTAGGCGTGCGGCATGCCCGCGTCATGCTGCAGCTCGCGGTCGAGCCGGTCGATCAGCTGCGTCGCGGCGGAGTAGAAAGCACGCCAGGCGAGTTGTTCCTCGGCGTCGAGCCAGCGGGTCGGTGCGCTCACATCGCTCCCTCCAGGACTGCGTGCCTGCTCGAAAAGTCTTACTGATCATGCTGGAGAGTGCCAGCTTTTCCGGACGGGGGCGCCTTGAACACCTACGATGTCCTGGTCAACGACTATCTCCACGCGGTCGAGCAGGCGCTGCAGAACGTGCCCGCCGGCCGCCGCGCCGAACTGCTCGCCGACCTCAGCGACCACATCGCCGGCAAGCTCGCCGAGACCCGGCACGCCGAGCCGCACCCCGGGTCGGACGGCCACCCCCACGCGCCCGAGGACGAGGTCCGCTCGATCCTGGACCTGCTCGGCGACCCGGCGGACGTCGCGGCCGAACTGGAGGCCGCCGAACTCCCACCCGCCCGCCTCGACATCAACCCCGGCCGCAAGCTGGGCGCCCTCATCTGGGTCCTCATCACCGTGGCCATGGTGTCCCTGCTCTGCATCGGCGTCGTCCTCGCCGGCGTCTTCCTCCTCTACACCGGCCGCCACTGACCCCGCGCCTCCCTCCCCCTGAACACCACAACCCGGGGCATTGACCACCGCATTTCCAGACGGTGCACTCAGCCGGCGCCCTGCCGCATGAGCGCCCTGCCGTATGAGCGCCCTGCCGTATGAGCGCCGTGCCACATGGGTGCCGCGCCACATGGGTGCCGCTCCGCGCTGATGCCGTTCCGTGTCGCACCGTTCCGCATCGCGCCGATCCATGCAGCGCCGATCCAGCCGGAGCCGATCCGGACAGCGCCGAGCCAGCAGGCACCGTTCCAGCCCGGAGCCGAAGTCGCCACCCGACCGGACGCCGCAACCGACCAACCCACCGGACCACCCAGTCGCCCCCCGAACGCCACAAATCCGGGCATTGACCAACGTCTGCCAAGGCAGGGCCGCTCCAGGCCGGAACAATCCGGCTGGGACCAATCCGGGCAGGACCGCTCCGGACAGGGCCGTTCTGGACAGGACCGTTCTGGACAGGACCGTTCTGGACAGGACCGTTCTGGACAGGACCGTTCTGGACAGGACCGTTCTGGACAGGACCGTTCTGGACAGGACCGCTCCGGCCGGAACCGAAGACGTCACTCGACCGGACGCCGGAACCGACCAACCCGCCGAACCGGACGGACGCGACCTCTCCTCGAACGCCACAGACCCGGGCATTGGCCAAGGTCTGTCGGGGAGTGTCGATCTAGCCAGCGCCGATCCAGAATCCAGCCTGTGTCGATCGGGCGGGCCGTTTCAGCCGGAACTGAAGACGCCAACCCGCCGGGTTGCTGGTCGGCGCGTGCGCGAGACGCGGAGCGCCGCCCCGGTGCGGGGATCGGCGGACAGTCGGCCGGTGCGCGCATCGTTGGGCCAGGCGGCCCCGCGGCGTCCGCAAAGCGGTGGACGGTCGCGAGGTCCGGCGAGACCCCGCGACCGCGGCTTGTCACCGACGCCGCCGGGCGGGACGCGCATTGCTGCGCGAGCCGCCCGGCAGACCACCCGTCTGCGCCCTCCCCCTTGCTCCCCCAAGGCGAGGCAGACGTGCCGTTGGCTTCTGCTGGAACTGTCGGTGCGCGGCCACGCACCTGCTGCTCCAGACACCCCCCGTTGAAGCCTCTGGCCGGCGGGTCCAGATAAGCGTATCTAGACGTCTAGGTTCGCGCAATTGTTGATTCGAGGAAGAGTGGTCTAGATTTGCCGGGTGCGTGGCCGGCTTCTCCCAGTCGCCGATGGCTGGTATGAGTGGCGTCAGGAGCCGCCCCTGGCGCAGAGCGTCCGGGTGCGGGTCGGCGTCGCGGACGGTGGTCGGCTGGTGCTGACGGGGCTGCACATCGACGGCTCGCCGAGCGCGGACCTGCTCCGGGCGATCCCCGTCGGGCGGATCGAGGCCGCCGCCAATGCGCAGCTCGCGGTCGTCCACGAGTCGATCGACACGCCGCCGGTGCTCAATCCGCGGCCGCGGCCGGTCGCGCCGCCCGTCGCAGGGGACACGGGTTGGGAGATGGTCGAGCCGGCGCTGGCGGTCGCCCGGACGTCGCCCGGCGCGGCGAACCCGTCACGGGGACGGCCGGACGTCTTCTACCGCGAGGTCGCCGACGTCTACCTCGACTTCGCGCAGGACTCGCCCCGGCCCGCCTGCGACCTGGCCGATCGGCACGGCGTGCCGGTCAGCACCGCGCACCGCTGGGTCAAGGAGGCCCGCCGCCGCGGCTTCCTGCCCCCGGGCCGCCCCGGCAAGTCCGGGTGACCCGGTGACCGTGCGGTCATTCGATAGGGTGACAGGCGTGTCGATCGACGACGCCGTGCGCATCCGGGTGCACCGCCTGCTCACCGAATACCTCGGCGGGCAGGCGGTGCCCGCCGACCTGAGCGCCACCCCGGCCGCGATCCGCAGCGGCACCGCCGTGGTCTACCTGCGCCTGGTCGCCAACGATCCGCCGTTCGTGCGGGTCTTCTCGCCGCTGCTGCGCCGGCTGGAGTGCTCGCCGCGGCTGCTGACGGAGCTCAACGACCTCAACGGCCGGCTCAACTTCGTCCGGCTGTTCTGGCGCGACGACTCGGTCATCGCGTCCTACGAGCTGATGGCCGAGACACTCGACGCGACCGAGCTGAGCAACGCCTGCGACTGGGTGGCCGACGCCGCCGACTACTACGACGTCCGGCTGCACGACCAGTTCGGCGGCGAGCTGGCGTTCGCCCCGCCGCCCACGTCCCAGCACCCGGCCGACACACCCCACGGCACGGCCGACAGCATCGGCTGACCAGGAACCACGGCACGGCCGACCGCACCGGCTGACCAGAAACAGCCAGACCGGCAAGATGGGGGCATGAGCAGCCTCCTCGTCTCCACCGTCGGCGGCAGACCCCTCGACGCGCCCGGCGACGCCCGCTTCCGGTCCGTCGACCCGGCCCACCTCGACCAGGTCGTCGCCGAGGTCGCCCTCGCCGACGCCGACACGTTCGTCGCCGCCTGCCGCTCCGCCCGCCGCGCGCAACGGGAGTGGGCCGACGTGCCCGCCCCGGTCCGCGGCCGGGTGATCGCCAACCTCGGCCGGCTCGTCGAGGCCAACTTCGAGGCCCTCGCCGCGCTCGTGACGCGGGAGGTCGGCAAGACGACCGCCGAAGCCCGCGGCGAGGTACAGGAGATCGTCGACACCTGCGACTTCTTCCTCGGCGAGGGCCGCCGCCTCTACGGGCAGACGGTGCCGAGCGAGATGCCCGACAAGCAGCTGTTCACGTTCCGCGTGCCGGTCGGGGTCGCCGCGATCATCACCGCCGGCAACTTCCCGGTCGCGGTCCCCAGCTGGTACCTGGTGCCGGCCCTGCTGTGCGGCAACGCCGTCGTGTGGAAGCCGGCCGAGTACTCCGCCGCCTGCGCCGACGCGTTCGCCCAGCTCATCCGGCGCGCGGGGGTGCCCGACGGGGTCTTCGACGTGGTGTTCGCCGACGGGGCGACCACCTTCGACGGCCTCGACAAGGCCCTGTCCGAAGGCCTGGTGGACAAGGTCGGGTTCACCGGCTCGTCGGAGGTCGGCGCGCGGATCGGCGAGCTCGCCGGCCGGCACCTGCAGAGCGCCTGCCTGGAGCTCGGCGGCAAGAACCCGATGGTCGTCACCGAGGACGCCGACCTGGATCTCGCGGTGCACGGCGCGCTCTTCGCCGGGTTCGGCACGGCGGGCCAGCGCTGCACGTCGCTCGGCACGCTGATCGTGCAGGAGAGCGTCCTCGAGCCCTTCACCGTGAGGCTGGAGCAGGCGATCGCCGGCGCGCGCGTCGGCGACCCCACCGACCCGTCGGTGCTCTACGGCCCGCTGATGACCGACCGCTTCGCCGCGCGCTTCGAGGAGTTCCTCGGCTGGATCGAGGACCACCACCGGCCGGCGGGCCCGACCGGCAGGATCAGCGCCGCCAACCCGCGCGAAGGCTTCGTCGGCGACCCGGAGCAGGGCCTGTTCTACCATCCGGCGCTGGTCCACGGTGTACGGCCGGAAGACAAGATCTTCCAGCAGGAGACCTTCGGCCCGCTGGTCGGTGTCACCTCCTACGGCACGCTGGACGAGGCGGTCGAGCTGGCCGACGCGCCCGGCTACGGGCTGTCCGCCGCGATCTACACCACCGACCCGGGCAAGGCGTTCACGTTCCGCCGCCGCACCCGCGCCGGGATGGTCAGCGTCAACAACTCCACCTCCGGTGCGGAGGCGCACCTGCCCTTCGGCGGCAACGGCAAGTCCGGCAACGGCAGCCGCCAGTCGGGCGTCTGGGTGCTCGACCAGTTCACCCGCTGGCAGTCGATGAACTGGGACTACTCCGGCCGGCTCCAGCGCGCCCAGATGGACACGCTGGAGATCACCCCGGACCTGGACTTCCGCCTGAGCTGACGGCCCCGCCGAAGCGGGCCGCCACGCCGAAGCACAGCCACCACGCCGAGGAGGCAGGCAGGCCGCCGCTACGCCGCGGCCACCGCGACCGGCGCGGGCGTCACGACCCCGCGCCGGGTGCGCAACAGCAGCAGCGACAGGCCGGCCGCGGCGATCGACAGCCCGCCCGCCACGTACCAGGCCAGGTCGTAGTTGCCGAGCCGGTCGCGCAGCAGGCCGGTGCCCGTCGCCGCGATCGCCGCGCCGAACTGGTGCGACGCGAAGACCCAGCCGAACACCACCGGGCCGGACGCGCCGAAGTACTCGCGGCACAGCGCGACCGTCGGCGGGACCGTCGCCACCCAGTCGAGGCCGTAGAAGAGGATGAAGACGACCATGCTCGGCCGCACCGTGGCGGCGAACAGCACCGGAAGCACCAGCAGCGAGACGCCGCGCAGGGCGTAGTACCAGCCGAGCAGGACGCGGCTGTCCATCCGGTCGGTGAGCCAGCCGGACGCGATCGTGCCGACGATGTCGAACAGGCCGACCAGCGCCAGCAGCGACGCCGCGACCGGCTCGGTCATGCCGTGGTCGTGCGCGGCGGGGATGAAGTGGGTGCCGATCAGCCCGTTGGTGGTGGCGCCGCAGATCGCGAACCCGCCCGCGAGCAGCCAGAACGCGGGCACCCGGGCCGCACCGCGCAACGCGCCCACGGCCCGCCGCGCCGCGCCGCCCGACGCCGCCGGTACCGGCGCCGCATCGGCATCGGTGGCGCCATAGGCCGTCACGCCCAGGTCCGCCGGGTGGTCGCGCAGCCGCCAGAGGACGAGGGGCACCACGACCAGCGCCGCACCGGCCACCGTCAGCGCGGCGGCGCGCCACCCGTGGCTGTCGACCAGGAGCGCGAGCAGCGGCAGGAACACCAGCTGGCCGGCCGCGCCGCCCGCGGTGAGCACGCCGGTGACCAGGCCGCGCCGCTTGACGAACCAGCGGCCGGTGACCGTCGCGACGAACGCGAGCGCCATCGAGCCGGTGCCGAGGCCGACGAGCACGCCCCACAGCGCGATGAGCTCCCAGCTGTGCCGCATGAAGACCGTCAGCCCGCTGCCGGCGGAGACGAGCAGCAGCGCGTACGCCACGACCCGCCGGATCCCGAAGCGCTCCATGAGCGCGGCGGCGAAGGGCGCGGTGAGGCCGAACAGGAGCAGGTTGATCGACACCGCGAGGGAGATGGTCCCCAGCGACCAGCCGAACTCCTCGTGCAGCGGGTGCAGCATGACGCCCGGGGTGGCGCGGAAGCCCGCCGCGCCGACCAGCGCGACGAACGCGACCGCGGCGACCAGCCAGGCGGGGTGGAATCGTTTCACGGTCATCATCCTTCTGGCTCCGGTACGCGCGGACGAGTGGCCCGGAAGCCATAGTGCGCAAGAATTGGGCCATGGGAAGGCATCTGGTGGCCGTCATCGCGCTCGACGGGGTCGTGGCGTTCGACCTCGGCACCCCGTCGCAGATCTTCGGCGCCGCCCGGGACGCCTCGGGCCTGCGGCAGTACAAGATCCAGGTCTGCACTCCGGGTGGGCTGCCGGTGCGCAGCGCGGCCGGCTTCCAGGTGCTGCCCGAGCACGGGCTGGAGATCACCGAGCGGGCCGACACCGTCGTCGTGGCCGGAATCCACCGCGGCGGGCCGGTCGAGGACGCCAGCCTCGACCCGTCCGTCGCGGCGGCGCTGCTCGCCGCGCACGCCCGCGGGGCCCGGGTCATGTCGATCTGCACCGGGGCGTTCGTGCTCGCCGCCGCCGGCCTGCTCGACGACCGCCCGGCGACCACGCACTGGGGGTGGGCAGACCAGTTCCGGGCGCTGTACCCGCAGGTCAAGCTCGACCCGGACGTGCTGTTCATCGACGACGGCGACGTGCTCACCTCCGCCGGGGTCGGCGCCGGGGTCGACCTGTGCCTGCACGTGGTGCGCACCGACTTCGGCAGCGAGGTCGCCAACCGGGCGGCGCGGCGCAGCGTCGTGCCGCCGTGGCGGGAGGGCGGGCAGGCGCAGTACATCGAGCGACCCCTGCCGCGGGTCACCGACACCACGACCGCACCCACCCGCGAGTGGGCGTTGCGGCGACTCGCCGAGCCGCTGACGCTGCAGGACATGGCCGGGTACGCCACGATGAGTGTGCGCACGTTCACCCGTCGTTTCCGCGAGGAGACCGGGGTGAGCCCGGCCCGGTGGTTGCTGCAGCAGCGGGTCGACCACGCCCGCGGGCTGCTGGAGAGCACCGACCTGGCGGTGGAGCAGATCGCCCGCCGGTCAGGGCTCGGCACGGCCACGTCGCTGCGCCAGCACCTGCAGACCACGATCGGCGTCGCTCCGAGCGCGTACCGCCGCACGTTCCGGGTTGTGCCCGACACCCCGGGACGGTAGGCAGGAGGAACGATCGCCGTCGATCCTCCGGGAGGCACCATGCGTAGACTGCTGCTGATCCCCCTTCTCATCGTGCCTCTGCTGGGCGGCCCCGCCGCGCCCGCCGTCGCGTCGTCCACCGGCCCCACCGCGACCGGGTACGGCGGCGCGGTGACCTCGGTCGACCCGACGGCCACCGCGGTCGGGCTGGACGTGCTGCGCCGCGGCGGCAACGCGGTCGACGCCGCCGTCGCGGTCGCGGCGACCCTCGGCGTGACCGAGCCGTTCTCCGCGGGCATCGGCGGCGGCGGGTTCTTCGTGTACTACGACGCCCGCAGCGGCAAGGTGTCCACCCTCGACGGCCGGGAGACCGCGCCGCAGTCGATGACGTCCACGGCGTTCGTCGACCCGGCGACCGGCCAGCCGTACGCCTTCCAGGAGGCGCGGGTCAGCGGCATCTCCGCCGGCGTCCCCGGCACCCTGGCCACGTGGGACACCGCGCTGCGCCGGTGGGGCAAGCGGTCCCTCGCCACCAACCTGCGCCCCGCCAGCGAGGTCGCGCGCCGCGGCTTCACCGTCGACCAGACGTTCGCGACCCAGGTCAGCGACAACAAGGCGGCGTTCGCGCAGTTCACGCCGACGGCGGCGCTGTTCCTGCCGGGCGGGCAGCCGCCTGCGGTCGGCAGCACGCTGCGCAACCCCGACCTCGCCGCGACCTACGACCTGGTCGCGCGCCGCGGCATCGACGCGTTCTACGGCGGCGAGGTGGGCCGCGACATCGTGGCGGCCGTCCAGCACCCGCCGGTCGCGGCGAGCCCGTCGGTGCCGTGGCAGTACCAGATCCGCCCCGGCGGCATGACCCTCGCCGACCTGCGCGCCTACGAGGTCCGCCGCCCCGCGCCGACGCACATGGTGTACCGCGGCTACGACGTCTACGGCATGGCCACCCCGTCCTCGGGCAGCTCCACCGTCGGCGAGGCCCTGAACATCCTGGAGCGCTCCGACCTGGGCCGGCTCGACGGCACGCAGGCCCTGCACCGCTACCTGGAGGCCAGCGCGCTCGCCTTCGCCGACCGCAACCGCTACGTCGGTGACTACACCCCGCGCCCGCTGCTCGAGTCGCTGCTGACCAACGAGTTCGCGGCCTCCCGCGCCTGCCGGATCGACCCGCTGCACGCCGCCACGAAGCCGGTGCCGCCCGGTGTACTGGGAGCCTCCTGCGCGACCACGGCAGGCGGAGCGACGGCGGACTTCGGCAAGTCGACGACCAACCTGACCGTCGCCGACAAGTGGGGCAACGTCGTGGAGTACACGCTCACGATCGAGCAGATCGGCGGCAACGGCATCGTCGTCCCCGGCCGCGGCTTCCTGCTCAACAACGAGCTGACCGACTTCAACTTCACCAACACCCAGGCACCGGCCGACGACCCGAACCTCCCCGCCCCCGGCAAGCGCCCGCGCAGCTCGATGGCCCCGACGATCGTCCTGCAGCACGGCCGCCCGTTCCTGGCCCTCGGCTCCCCCGGCGGCTCGACCATCATCACCACCGTCCTGCAGATCCTGATCAACCGGATCGACCTGGGCATGACGCTCCCGCAGGCCCTGGCCGCCCCGCGCGCCACCCAGCGCAACACCGCGGCCGTGGTCGCCGAGCCCGCCTTCATCGCCGGCCCCGGCGTGGCGCTCGGCACCCTCGGCCACACGTTCACCCCCATGGCCGAGATCGGCGCCGCGACGGCGATCGAGTTCCTCCCCCGCGGCAAGCTCCTCGCCTGCGCGGAACCCGTCCGCCGGGGCACCGGCTCCGCCGGCACCGTCCACTGAGCCCGCGACGGCGGCGCCGCCCTCATGCGGGGCGGCGCCGCCGTGGGATCGTTGTTCTCCGTGGGTGTCGGGGTCGAGGAGGAGCTGCGGCGGCTGGCGCCGCAGGTGCTCGGGGTGCTGGTCCGGCGGCACGGGCAGTTCGACGCCTGTGAGGACGCCGTGCAGGAGGCGTTGCTGGCGGCGGCGCTGCAGTGGCCCCGTGAGGGGGTGCCCGAGCAGCCGCGCGGGTGGCTGATCACGGTCGCCTCGCGGCGGCTGACCGATCAGTTCCGCAGCGAGGACGCGCGGCGCAGGCGTGAGTTGTCCATCGCCGTTTCACATGAAACATCGGACGCGCCTGACATTCCCGACAAAGACGACACATTGCTGCTGCTGTTTCTGTGCTGCCACCCGTCGCTGACGAGCGCGTCGCAGCTGGCGCTGACGCTGCGGGCCGTGGGCGGGCTGACCACCGCGCAGATCGCGCACGCGCTGTTCGTGCCCGAGGCGACGCTCGCGCAGCGCATCAGCCGGGCCAAGCAGAAGATCCGGGCCGCGGGCGCGCGGTTCAGCATGCCGCCGCCCGCCGAGCGCGCGGGCCGCCTCCAGGTCGTGCTGCAGGTGCTCTACCTGATCTTCAACGAGGGGTACACCGCCAGCTCCGGCGACGACCTGCACCGGCCCGAGCTGACCACCGAGGCGATCCGCCTGACGCGGGAGGTGCACCGGCTCCTGCCCGACGACGGCGAGGTGGCCGGGCTGCTCGCGCTGATGCTGCTCACCGACGCCCGCCGGCCGGCGCGCGCCCTGCCGGACGGCACGCTGGTGCCGCTCGCCGAGCAGGACCGCGCGCTGTGGCACCGGCCGGCGGTCGCCGAGGGCGTCGAGCTGATCACGCGGACGCTGCCGAAGGGGCCGCCCGGCCCGTACCAGCTGCAGGCCGCGATCGCCGCGATCCACGACGAGGCCAAGTCGGCCGCGGACACCGACTGGCCGCAGATCCTCGCCCTGTACCAGCTGCTGGAGCGGGTCGCGCCGAACCCGATGGTGACGCTCAACCGGGCCGTGGCGGTGGCGATGGTGCAGGGGCCGGGTGCGGGCCTGCGCCTCCTGGAGTCGCTCGACGCCGACGAGCGGCTGGCCAGGCACCACCGGCTCGCCGCGGTCCGCGCGCACCTGCAGGAGATGTCCGGCGACGCGGTGGCGGCGCGCTCGTCGTACGAGCTGGCGGCCCGCCGCACGACGAGCCTGCCCGAGCGGCGCTACCTGCTGTCGAAGGCCGCCACGCTGTCAAACGGGTAGCGGCCGGGCCTTGTCGGTGGCGAGCTTGACCGCGATCATGCCGAGCAGCGTGCCCGTCACGTACCGCTGCAGCCGCAGCCACACGGGACGCTTGGCCAGGAAGACCGCGATGCCGCCGGCGGCCAGGACGATGCCCGCGTTGACCACCATGCTCACCGCGATCTGCACCCCGCCGAGCGCGAACCCCTGCGCCATCAGGTGCCCGGCGCGCGGGTCGACGAACTGCGGGATCAGCGACGCGTACATGATCGCGGCCTTGGGGTTGAGCAGGTTGGTCATCAGCCCCATCGTGAGCAGCTTGCGCGTCGAGTCCGGCGGCAGCTCGACCTGCGTGAACACCGACGTGCCGCCGGGCCGGACCGCCTGCCACGCCAGGTAGGCGAGGTAGGCCGCGCCGGCCAGCTTCACCGTCGTGTACAGCGCGGGGACGGTCGAGAACACCACCGACAGCCCGGCCGAGGCGAGCGTCAGGTAGACGAGGAACCCGGCGGCGACCCCGGCGAGCGAGATCATGCCCGCCCGCCGGCCCTGGGAGATGCTGCGGGAGACGAGGTACATCATGTTGGGCCCCGGCGTGAGCACCATCCCCAGCGCCACCAGCGCGACCCCGGCCGCCGCCCCCATCGTGATCATGTTCCTCACGGTGTCAGGCCCGGGCGGTGCGGGTCGAGAGCCAATCGGCGGTCAGAGGCTCTTCACCCAGCGCCGCCACTCCTCCTGCGGCGCGTAGCCGGCCGCCGCCCACACCTGGTGCGCGAGCGTGTTGTCCGCCAGGACCATCGCGTCCGCCCGCCGGGCGCCGAACCCGCGGAAGCGCTCCTCCGCCGCGGCCAGCAGCCGTGCCCCGATCCCCTGCCGGCGCCGTTCGGGGTGCACCGCGAAGCGGTACAGGTGACACCGCCACCCGTCGAAGCCCGCGATGAGCGACCCGACGATCTCGCCGTCCGCCACCGCCAGCAGCAGCGCCGACGGGTCCCGCGAGAGCAGCGCCTCGACGGCCGCGGTGTCGTCACCGCCGCGGTTCGTGCCCTCCGCCGCGATCTTCCAGAAGGCCAGCACCGCCGGAACGTCCTCGGCGGCGGCGCCGCGCAGTTCGATGTCCACGCCGCCGACCGTACTGGCTGACGGTCGCCGACCGGCGGTCGTTTCCCACGCTGAGCCGGTGGCCCGCCGGCGGTCGTTCTCAGGCGGAGCCGGCGGCCGGTTGCCGGTCGTTGAGGATGCGCTGGAACAGCAGCGAGTCCCGCCAGGCGCCGTCGAGGAACAGGTAGTCGCGGGCCGCGCCGATCCGCTCGAAGCCGTTTCTGGCCAGGACCCGCTGCGACGCCAGGTTGTCCACGTTGGTGCTGGCCTCGATGCGGTGCAGGCCGAGGTGCTCGTCGGCGAGCCGGCAGGCCGCGGCGACCGCCGCCGAGGTGAGTCCCTTGCCCTGTTCGGCCGCGTCGATCCAGTAGCCGAGGCTGGTGCTGCGGAACGGGCCGCGCACGATGCCGCTGAGCGTCACGCAGCCGAGGATCCGGCCGTCGCGGACGATCGCGCAGCCGAGGGCGTCGCCGGCCAGGTTGCGCCCGACCTGCGTCTCGAGCCGGTCGCGCTGCCCTTCGAGCGTCCAGAAGGTGTCGGGCTGCATCGGCGTCGCGCGCCGGAGATGCTCGCGGTTTCGCTTCTGTACGTCCAGCAGGGCCGCCGCGTCCGTCAGCTCGAGCGGGCGCAGCGTCGCGCCGCCGGGCAGCGGGACGGGCGCCGGCAGCGGCACAGCATCGACCATGGCGCCACCCTACAGCGCCTCATTCTGAGAATTTTTGTCAGAACACGTTGAGGGTTGTTGATTCAGGCGCTGGGACAGCCTTGACTCGATTGGTGGTTCTGTTCAATATTTACCGAACATGTGGGAACCGCCACGCCGTCCGCGCCCGCCAGCGCGTCACCGTCGGAGCCGCCACCGATGTTCACCGCAGCCAAACGCCTTGCCGCCCTGACCGCCGCCGCCCTGCTCGGCAGCGCGCTCGCGCCCGTCGCGGCCGCCGCCGCGATCCCCGACTACACGACCGCCGAGGCGGGCAACCCGATCGTCGACGGGTGGTACGCCGACCCTGACGTCGCGGTGTACGACAACACGTTCTGGGTGTACCCGACGACGTCGAAGTCGTACGGGGAGCAGACCTACCTCGACGCGTTCTCCTCCACCGACCTGGTCAACTGGACCAGGCACCCCAACGTGCTCACCAAGGCCAACGTGTCGTGGGCCACGCAGGCGATGTGGGCGCCCGCCCCGATCCAGCGCAACGGCAGGTACTACCTGTACTTCGGCGCCAACGACATCCAGAACAACTCGCAACTCGGCGGGATCGGCGTCGCCGTGGCCGACAACCCGGCCGGGCCCTACCGGGACGCGATCGGCCGGCCGCTGATCGGGCAGTTCTACAACGGCGCGCAGCCGATCGACCAGGACGTGTTCATCGACGACGACGGCCAGGCGTACATCTACTACGGCGGCTGGGGCCACGCGAACGTCGCCAGGCTCAACGCCGACATGACCAGCCTCGGCACGTTCAGCGACGGCAGCACGTTCAAGGAGATCACGCCGTCGGGGTACACCGAGGGCCCGCAGATGTTCAAGCGCAACGGCAAGTACTACCTGATGTGGTCCGAGGGCGGCTGGACCGGCCCGGACTACTCGGTGTCCTACGCGATCGCGAACTCGCCGACCGGCCCGTTCACCAAGCTGGACAGGGTCCTCACCCAGGACGCCGCCGTCGCCCGCGGGTCCGGGCACAACTCGGTGATCAACGTGCCGGGCACCGACACCTGGTACATCCTCTACCACCGCCGGCCATTGAGCGAGACCGACGGCAACCACCGGCAGCTCGCCTACGACCGGATGACGTTCAACGCCGACGGCACCATCCAGCGGGTCACCATGCGGGTGAAGGACAACTTCGCCGACGGCAACGCGCTGGGCTGGAAGACGTACGGCGGCGCGTTCTCGGTCTCCGGCGGCAGGTATCAGGCCGGCAGCTCGCTCGGCGGCAAGGCGCAGCTGGACACCAACTTCGGCGACTTCTCCTACGACGCCGACGTGACCGTCACGTCCGGCGGCGGCGACGCGGGCCTGACGTTCCGGGTCAGCAACGCGGCCACCGGCACCGACAGCTACAACGGCTACTACGCCGGCATCAGCCCCGCCGGGCGGGTGGTGCTCGGCCGCGCCGCCAACAACTGGACCCAGCTGGGCACCGCGAACCTGACCGTCACCGCCGGCACCAGCTACCACCTGCGGGTCACCGCGATCGGGTCGTCGATCAAGGTGTACGTGGACGACATGACCAACCCGCGGATCAGCGTCACGGACGGCACGTTCGCGTCCGGCAGCGACGGGGTGCGGGTGTTCAACGCGGCCGCGGCGTTCGACAACGTGGTGGTCGGGGCGCCGGTCGGCGCCGGGGTCAACGTCGCGCAGGGCCGGCCCGCGACCGGCAGCACGCCGTGCACGGCGTCGGAGGGGCCGGAGAAGGCCGTCAACGGCAGCGTCAGCGGCGGCAACTCCGACAAGTTCTGCTCGTCGGGCGCCGGCGCGTGGCTGCAGGTCGACCTGGGCTCGACGCGCTCGCTGAGCCGCTTCGAGCTGGCGCACGCGCAGGCCGGCGGCGAGGCCGCGAGCATGAACACGAAGGCGTTCACGATCTCGGTGTCCAACGACGGCACCACCTGGACGCAGGTCGTGAACGTCACCGCCAACACCGCGGCGAACACCAGCCACCCCGTCAGCGGCGTCTCCGGCCGGTACGTGCGGCTCAACGTCGTGACACCCACCCAGACGACCGAGGTCGCCACCCGGATCTACGAGCTGCGGGTCTTCTAAGCTTCCCGGGCGTCCATCGACGTCTAAGCTTCCCGGGTGTTCATCGACGTCGAAGACGGTTATCTCCACGCGCAGATCCGCGGCGAAGGCCCGGACGTGGTCCTGCTCAACGCCGGCGCCGCGGATCTGCGGATGTGGGACTCGACGGTCCCGTGGCTGGCCGGGTTCGCCCGGGTCATCACCTTCGACCACCGCGACATGGGCCTGTCGTCGCACGCCACGAGGCCCTACAGCGAGCTGGACGACATCGCCGCCGTGCTCGACGCGTTCGCCGTGGATGCCGCGGTACTGGTCGGCGTGTCCGACGGGGCTCGCCGCGCGCTCGCCTTCGCCCACCGGTACCCGCAACGGGTGCGGCACGTGGTGGCGGCCGGCGGCGCGTTCGGCGACTTCCCCGACCCGAGCCCCGCGGAGTCCGCGGCGTACGCGGTCATGCGGGAGCACTTCGCCGGCATCATCGGTGAGGCCGACATCCATGCCTACGCCGCCCGCGACATCGGCGCGTGGGGCGCCGCCCTCGACGAGCCCGACCGGCGCCTGATGGTCGGGCTGCAGGTCGCGAACGCCTACTGGATCCGGCTGCCGGAGTCGCTCGGCACCGAGCTCGACCCGCCGGTGAAGCACCGCCTCCACGAGATCACCACGCCGGTCAGCGTCGTCGTGGGTGGCCACGACTTCGCCGCCACCCAGCTGTGGGCCGAGCGGATCGCGTCGCGGACGCCCGGGGCGACCCTCACGGTCATCCCCCGGGCGGACCACTTCCCGATGCTGTCGGCCCCCGACCCCTTCCGGCGGATCGTGGCCGCCGCGGTGGGCTAGCTCTGCGCTGCGCTTTTGCGTCGCGCCGCGCTTTGCGTGGCCGCTAGCGCGACGTGCGGTCGTCGCGGTCCGGGGTGTAGTAGTAGTCGCCCTGGTCGGCGTCGTCGTGCTCCGGGGTGGGTGCACCGGCGAGCTCGTGCTGGAGGGCGGTGAGGTCGGTCGGCGGGGTGAAGTACTTCAGCTCCCGGGCGATCCGCGTCTGCTTGGCCTTGGCCCGTCCACGTCCCATGTCGGCTCCCCGTTTCCCGCGCTCCGGGAGGCGGTGGCAGTGCCGCGCCCGGGCGTCGTGACAACTTGAATTCGTCCTCGTGCCCGACACGGTACATCCCCGTCGCAGGTGTCGTCTGCCGGCGATGAGACAAGAGTCCGACGACACTGCGTGTTTACGGGTGCCGCCGCGCGGTCAGGCGGCCCCGCCGTTGACGTAGATCGTCTGGCCGTTGACCCACCGGGCGGGTCCTGCCAGGGAAGACACGACCTCGGCGATGTCCTCGGGGGTGCCGAGTCGCTCCATCGGGTTCATTTTCGCCATGCGCTCGACCGTGGCGTCGTCCTTGCCGTCGAGGAACAGGTCGGTGGCGGTCGGCCCGGGCGCGACGGCGTTGACGGTGATGTCGCGGCCGCGCAGCTCCTTGGCGAGGATGGGGCTGATCGCCTCGACGGCGGCCTTGCTCGCGGCGTACGCGGCGTAGGTCGGCAGCGACAGCCGCGTGATCGACGTCGAGAAGTTGATGATCGCGCCGCCGCGGCGCACCCGGCGGGCGGCCTCCCGGCCGACGACGAACGTGCCGCGGATGTTGGTGCGGTGCACGCGGTCCAGGTCGTCGAGGTCGAGCTCGGCCAGCGGCGTCAGGACCATGATCCCGGCCGCGTTGACGACCACGTCCACGCCGCCGAGCTGCCGCTCCGCCGTGTCGAACAGGGCGGCGACGGCGCTCTCGTCCGCGACGTCCGCCTGTACCGCCAGCGCCCGCCCACCCTTGTCGGTGATCTCGGCGACGACGCTGTCCGCGGCGGCGGGCGCGTGCCCGTAGGCGACGACGACGGCCTGCCCGTCCTGCGCCAGCCGCAGCGCGACAGCCCGCCCGATCCCGCGCGACCCTCCGGTGACGACGGCAACCCTGTCCATGACGACCTCCTTGTTATCACTGCTAACAACTTCACGTTATCATTCACTCGATAACACGCAAGTGTTAGCGTTGTTACCGTGACCATTACCCGCGAAAAGATCGTCGAAGCCGCCGCGGCCCTGCTGAACGAGGGTGGCCGCGAGGCGATCTCGACGCGCGCGGTCAGCGCCGCGGCCGGCGTGCAGGCCCCGACCATCTACCGGCTTTTCGGCGACAAGCAGGGCCTGCTGGACGCCGTCGCGAGCCACGGTTTTGTGTCGTACCTGGGTGGCAAGATGGGGCTGCCGGAGACGGGGGATCCTGTGGAGGATCTGAGGAGGGGGTGGGATCTGCACGTCGCGTTCGGACTGGAGCACCCCGCCGTCTACACGCTGATCTACGGCGAGCCCCGGCCCGGCGTCGAGTCGCCCGCGGCGCGTGCGGCGGCCGAGGTGCTGGCGGGGCAGGTGAAGCGGATCGCGGCGGCCGGCCGGCTGCGGGTGAGCGAGAAGCGGGCCGCGCACCTGATCCACGCGGCGGGATGCGGCATGACGCTGACGCTGATCGCGCTGCCGCCGGAGGCGCGCGACCCGGCGCTGTCGGCCCTCGCCCGCGAGTCGATCATCGCGGCCGTCACGGCCGAACGAGCGGGCGACGGCAGCGACGGCGGCGGCGGCGGCGATGCCAGCCTGGCGGGTGCCGCGGGGGCGCTACGGGCAGCGCTGCCAGGGGTCACGGCCCTGACCGGCGCCGAGCGTGCCCTGCTCGACGAGTGGCTGACCCGCCTCGCCGACTCGGGCCACAGCGCGGACGCCCGCCCCGGCGACCACGCGCCCGCCTGACCCGAGGCACAGCACGGACGCTCAACCCGCAGGCTACCGCCGTGCACCCAACCAGAGGCGCAGCGCGGACGCCCGACGTTGCGAGCCACGAGGGCGCCTGACCCGAGGCCATGCGGACGTCCTAGAGCGGCACGACAGCTGACTCACGGCTGGACAGATGTCTGACCTGAGGCCGCACGGCAGCCGACCCGAGGCTCAGCGCCCGCCCGACTTGCGGGCCGCGCGAGCGCCTGACCCGAGGCCACACGGGCACCCAGCCCCGGGACCGCGGAGGCCATGCGGACGGGCGCCCCAGAGTCGCATGGCAGCCGATCTGAGACGGCCAGGCCACCATGTCGACGCTCGTCCCGGCGCGGCAGGTGACCGGAGGCAGCACGGGTGGCTAGCCGAGGGTGGCGCAGACGGCGTCTAGGACGGCGGTCTTGAGGTCGGGCTCGGGGACGTCGGTGAGCATCGCCGTGCAGTCGCTGAGGCCGCCGACCGCGACGATCGCCCGGGTCCGCTGGGCGAGGGTCGGGGCCGGGCCGAAGAGCAGGGTGGTGAGGCGGCGGCCCCAGTCGGTCACCTCGGCCGCCAGGTTGAGGTCGGCTAGCACGCTCGGGTCCTGCATGACCAGCTTGGTGATGTTGCGGTGGCGGTACGTGACGTCGAAGTAGGCGCCGAGCACGGCGCGGCGGTCGGTGGTGTCGCCCGGCCAGCGGCCGGACTCGATGTCGTCGAGCAGCGCGGACACCTCGTCGACCAGAGGCTGGAACAGGCTGCGGACGAGCTCCTCGCGCGACCCGAAGTGGTAGTAGAGCGCGGGCTTGCTGATGCCGACGCGCTCCGCGATCTCGCGCAGGCTCGCCTGGGCGACGCCCTTCTCCGCGATCAGCTCGATCGCGACGGCGCGGATGCGGTCGGCGGTCGCTGTGGTCTTCACCCTTGGCACGCGTCACATCCTACTTTACTTACCGGAAGGTAAGTGATTACCTTTACCTATCGGTAAGTAAACGATCGTAGGGGGAGCCATGCACGTGCTCATCTCCGGCGCGAGCGTCGCCGGGCCCGTCCTCGCGTACTGGCTGCACCGCAACGGGCACCGGGTCACCGTCGTCGAGCGGACCCCGCGGCCGCGGCTCGGCGACGGCGGCCACGCGGTCGACCTGCTCGGCCCGGCCGTCGAGGTCGTCGCCCGGATGGGGCTGCTGCCGCAGGTCGAGGCCGCCCGCACCACCGCGGACACGATGACCCTGATCCGGCCCGGCCGGCCCGACGTCTCGATCGACGGATCGCAGCTCCTGGCCGGCGTCTCCGACCGGCACGTCGAGATCATGCGGGGCGACCTCGCCCGGATCCTGTTCGAGGCGACGCGGGAGCACGTCTCGTACACCTTCGGCACCAGCATCACGGAGCTGGTGGAGCGCGACGGGGGCGTCCACGCGGCCTTCTCCGACGGCACGTCCGGCGGCTTCGACCTGGTCGTCGGCGCCGACGGGATGCACTCCGGGGTGCGGCGGCTGGTGTTCGGCCCGGAGGAGGGGCACAGCCACTTCCTCGGCGGCTGCCTGGCCGTGTTCAGCGTCCCGGACCTCGTCGGGCTCGACGGGCGGGTCCTCGGGTACAACAGCGTCGACAAGGCGGTCGCGCTCTACCCGACGAAGATCCCCGGCCGCGCCAGGGTGGTGGTCCTGTTCCGCGCCGCGGAGCCCGCGCCCCGCGACCCGGCCGCGCAGCGGCGGCTGCTGCGCGACGTCTGCGCCGGCCTCGGCTGGGAGGTGCCGCGCCTGCTGGAGCACCTGGACGCCGCCGACGACTTCTACCTCGACTCGATCAGCCAGATCCGGCTGCCGTCCTGGTCCCGGGGGCGGATCACGCTGGCGGGCGACGCGGGCTACGGGCCCGGCCCCGCGGTCGGCGGCGGCAGCAGCCTCGCGATCGTCGGCGCGTATGTCCTCGCCTCCGAGCTGGCGGCGGCCGGCGACGACCATGTGCCGGGGTTCGCGGCGTACGAGCAAGCCATGGCCGGCGCGGTCGCGGCCAGCCGCACGATCGGCCCCTCGGTCCTCGGCACCCTGATCCCGCGCAGCGAGCTGCAGGTCTGGACGATGGCCCAGGCGCTGCGCGTGCTGCCGCGGCTGCCCGGCTTCGTGCAGCGCAGGCTCACCTCGTTCGGGGGCGGACCGGCGGCGATGCTCAACGGGGTGCGGCTGCGCGACCCTCTAGTGTTGCGGGCATGAACCAGGTGGTCGCCGCCGACGCGGCCGGGCTGCGCCGCGCCGCCGAGCTGCTGCGGCAGGAGTCCGTCTGCGCGTTCCCGACCGAGACGGTCTACGGGCTCGGCGCGCACGCGTTCTCCGCCCGGGCCGTCGCCGAGGTGTACCGGCTGAAGCACCGCCCCTCGTGGAACCCGCTCATCGTGCACGTCGCGACGACCGCGGAGGCCGAGGCCCTCGCGCACGAGTGGCCTCCGGCGGCGCGCCTGCTCGCCGAGCGGTTCTGGCCCGGGCCGCTCAGCCTCGTCGTGGAGCGCGCGCACCACCTGCCGGCGAACGGCGGGCCGCCCACCATCGCGATCCGGGTCCCGGCCCACCCGGTCGCGCTGGCCCTGCTGCGCGAGTGCGGGCTGCCCCTGGCGGCGCCGAGCGCGAACCGGTCCGAGAGCATCTCGCCGACGACCGCGGAGCACGTGATCCGCAGCCTGCCGGACGTGCCGCTGGTCCTGGACGGCGGCGCGTGCCGGCTCGGCATCGAGTCCACGGTCGTCGACGTGACCGTGTCTCCGCCGCGGCTGCTGCGCCCGGGCGCGCTGAGCCTGCGGGCGATCCGCGACGTCGTCGGCGCGCTGCAGCTGTCACGCCCTTCCGGCAGCTCCGGGCAGCTGTCACACCCTTCCGGCAGCTCCGGGCAGCTGCCCGGCTCCGCCGAGGCCGCTCCGGAGGTACGGTCACCGGGCCTCGCGCACCGGCACTACGCGCCGCGGGCCCGGCTCCGGCTCGTCGACGACCCCGCGGCGCTGGCGGAAGGGTCCGACCCGGGGACCGTCGGCATCCTCACGCACCTGCCGGCGGCCGTCGAGGGGGCGCACGTCGAGCTGCTGTCCGCGGACCCGCTCGAGTACGGCGCCGACCTGTACGCCGCCCTGCACCGCCTCGACGACGCCGGCGTGGCGACGATCCTGGCCCAGCACCCGCCCCACGGCGACGACTGGCTGGCGATCCGCGACCGGCTGACCCGGGCGTCCGCCCAGTAGGTCCGAGCGGGACGGCGACCCCCCGTCTGAGTCGCCGACCCGTCCCGACCGCCGAAATGCTGCCGGTTCCCACTGCCGTGCCGCTGCCGGTATGCTGCCGTCCGACCGTCTGCGGCACTGACCAGCAGCTTTCTGCCGGACCACAGCACGAGGGATTGGATGGACGGCGGATTCCGCTTCGAGATCCTCGGCCCGCTGCGGGCCTGGGCCGGCGAGCGACCGGTCAACCTCGGCCCCGCCAAGCAGCGCGCCGTCCTCGGCGTCCTGCTCCTGCAGCCCGGCCGTCCCGTGCCGCCCGCCCAGATCATCGACGCCGTCTGGCCGCACGACCTCCCTGACAACGCGCTTCCGGAGAACGCGACCAACGTCCTGCAGAAGTACGTCGCCGCGCTGCGCCGCCTGCTGGAGCCGGACCGGTCGCCGCGGACCCCGTCGCGCCTGCTGACGTTCGACGAGGGCGGCTACCGGCTGGCGATCGAGCCGGCCGCCGTCGACGTGACCGAGTTCGAGGCGCACGTCGAGGCGGCCACCGCCGCGCACGCCGCCGGCCGCGACGACGACGCCGCCGACGGCTTCCGGGCCGGGCTGCGGCTGTGGAAGGGCGAGCCGTTCGCGGGTCTCGGCGGACCGGCGTTCGAGGCGGTGCGGGTGCGGCTCGGCGAGCGGCGCGTGTCGGCGTCCGAGGCCCTCGCGGAGATCCGGCTCCGCCGTGGCGAGCACCGGGAGCTCGTCGCCGATCTGACCGCCCTCGTCGAGGAGTTCCCCCTGCACGAGCGGCTCCGCCAGCTGCTCATGCTGTCGCTGTACCGCAGCGGCCGCCCCACGGACGCGCTGCAGACCTTCCGGGAGCTGCGGTCGCTGCTGGACGACCAGCACGGCATCGAGCCCGGCGAGCCGCTGCAGGACCTCCAGCGGCGCATCCTGCGCTCCGACCCCACCCTGGCGCTGCCGTCGTCGCCGGTACCGCCGACGCACACCGCACCGTCGTCGTCCTCCGCCGCGCCGATCTCCGCGGCGTCGTGGGAGCCGGTCAGCCCGGCGCCGGTGGAGTCCTCGGTCAGCCCCGCACCGTTCCTGGCCGCGCCCGGGCCGCCGCCCCCTCCGCCGATGCTGTTCCCGATGCCGATGCTGGTGGCGGCGCCGGTGGGGCTGCGGCGCTGGCCGCCCTTCGCCGTCGGGGTCGACCCGTACTTCGGCCACGAGTTCAACCGGCAGCCGTGGATCACCTGGATCGAGACGCTGGTCGGCATCGTCCTCAGCGCCTGCACGCTGTCCACGTTCGCCTGGGTGCCGTTCCTGTACCACGGTGCCCGCCGGCGCAGCCGCCCGCTGCTCGCCGTCGCCCTCGGGTACTTCGCCGTGGCGGTGACGTACTGGACCGTCGAGATGATCTACCTCGAGGACGACCTGTCGCAGCCACCGCTGGCGGAGGCGGTCGCGATGCTGTCGGTCTTCGGCGTCTCGCTCGGCGCGCCCGTCCACGTGCTGCTGATCAACGAGCACCTGCGGCACCTGTGGCGGCGCCGCCGCAGCGGCCCGCTCGAGCGGCGCGAGCGCGCCCGGCGGCTGCTGGTCACCAGCCCGGTGGCCCGGTTCGCGCTCGCGATCGGCCGGCCCGACCTGCCCCGCCGGCACAACGACGGCGGCCTCATCGACGTCAACGCCGTGCCCGACCACGTGCTGCTCACCATCAAGGGCATGCGCCCGGCGGTGGCGCACCGGGTCATCGCGGACCGCACCGCCCGCGGGCCGTTCGTGTCGATGCTGGACCTGGCGCTGCGCTGCGGCGTGAGCCCCGACGACACCGCCGCGTACAACGACCGCCTGCTGTTCCTGCCGCCCCCGCCCGTCCTGCAGCAGCCACCGGTGATGCAGGGCTGACCCGGGCGGCCGGCTCCGCCCGTACCGACGCCGCGAAACGGAAACAGAGAAGGGCGGGCGCCCCCGAAGCGCCCGCCCTTCCCGGCTGTTGCCGGCTTACCGGTGTGCTGTTACCACGGCTGAGGCGCCGGGGGCACGACGACCGGCGGACGGTCGTCGCAGGTGATCGTGTTCGGCAGCTCCCACGACGCGAGCCACGGGCCCGTGGTGCCGCCGCCGTCGTTGCCGCCCTTGTCGACGACCGAGAACTCGGAGCCGGCCGGGGTGAAGTGGAACGTGCCGCAGTTGTTGATGCCGACGGCGCCGACGTTGCGGGCGTCCACGTTCTCGAACGAGGCGGAGCCGGCGACCCGGGCGCTGAGCACCGAGGTGCCCGTGCCGTCGACCCGGATGTCCTTGAACTTCACGCCGTTGATGGAGTAGAGGTCCTTCACCGGCCAGTCCGAGACCATCATGATCGCGTTGTAGGTGTTGTCGAGGAAGTGGTCCCCGGTGACCTGGATGTCGGCGTCGATGCTCTTGTCGAGCGCCATGAACCAGATGGCGCCGAGGCCGATGTTCCAGTTCAGCTCGTACGTGCCGGCGCGGACCGTCGTGTTGTCGGTGACCTTCACGTAGCCGGTGAACGCCTCCGCGCCGAAGCGGGAGCCGATGTGGATCGCGCTGCCCTCACGGATCGGGTCCGCGACGAGGTTGTTGGACACCGTGGTGTCCTTGCCGCCGTAGATCGCGATGCCGTTGGCGAGGACCGGGGTCTGCACCGTGTTGTGGTCGAACGTGTTGCCCGCGTTCGCCGTCTTCTCCGACCACATGGCCAGGCCGTCGTCGCCGGAGTTGCGGACGAAGTTGTTGGACACGCTGGAGTTGGTGACGCCGGTGTGGAAGTTGAGGCCGTCCGCGATCTGGTCGACGATCACGTTGTTGGTGATCTTCGTGTTGGACATCGGGCCGTCGAACCACAGGCCGACCTTGGTGTGCTGGATGTACAGGCCGTCGATCGTCGAGTCGCTCATCGCGCCGCCGATGCCGTTGACCTGGTCGGTGTCGATGCGCTCGCGCACGTCACCGATGATCGAGAAGCCGGACAGGTGGACGTTCTTGCTGCCGCCGTCCTGGGCGTACTTGCCGTAGAACCCGACACCCGTGTGGATCGAGTTGTCCGGCGCCGGCGTGCTCAGGGCGACCTCTTTGCCCTTGATGATGGTGTACCAGTTGCCGGCGCCCTCGATCGTGACGTCGTCGACGAGGATGTGGCGGTTCACCTGGTACGTGCCCGGCGGGATGTAGACCTTCAGGTGCGTCTTCTTGGCGAACGCGATGGCCTTGTCGATCGCGTCGGCCGAGTCACGCCGGCCCGTGGGGTCCGCGCCGAACAGCAGCACGTTCGCCGCGATGATGCTGATCTTCGGGGCACCGACGAGCTCGGAGTCGAGCAGGTCGATGACCGTCCACGCGGCGCTGTTCTTCGGCGCGGTCAGCCGCACCGTGTCGCCGGCCTTGTACGTCTTGCCCAGCAGCAGCCGCTGCTCGTCGTAGAAGTGGTTCGGCCGGAACGGGGTGGTGATCGTCGGCGCGGGCGTGGTGGCGGCCGGCACGCAGGCGCACTCGGTGATCCACCAGTCGGGGTGCAGCAGGCCCGCGTTCGGGTCGTTCGAGAACGGGTACTGGTTGTACAGCCACGAGTACTGCGACGTGAGCGTCATCGTGGTCTTCTTGCCGCCGTTGACCGTCACGTCCAGCGGCGAGGTGATGCCGCCGCCGTTGGGCGCGTCGGGGATGCTGTAGCGCACGTTGATCGCGTTGGCGCTCTTCGGCAGCGTGAACTCGACGTACTGGCCGGGGAGCAGCTTCACCGCGCTGCGGCCCGACGCCTCGGCGGGCAGCGTGTAGGCCGTGCGGTCCGGCCCGATGACGGTGCCGTTCGTCTTGGCCTTCTCGGCCTCCTGCTCGACGAACGCGACGCTGGCGCCGCGGCCCGCGCTCAACGCCGGGTCGATGGCGGCGCGGGTCACCGCCGGTGCGGCTCCGGGGTTTCCGGCGACGGCCGGGCCGGCACCGGTGACCACGACACCGACGCCGACCGCCGCGGCTGTCGCCGCCGCGGCCCAGCGCGGTAAGGGTCCAATGCTGCGTGACATCGACGACTCGATTCTCTCGGGAGGAGGGCGGACGCCCGAGACGCTCTACGGCGGGGCGGCGCCATGAGGATGAGGGTGAGGTGACATTAGGACCCTCATCCCGCACTCCACAAGGTCCTGCGAAATATTTACGCAACGTTGCAGCCAGATCTGTCGTCGCCTTGTCGGTTCTTTGCAGCAAACTGACGCGGAGTTTGCGGTACACGGGCATGCAAAAGCGGCGGAATCCGGCACCCCGAATCCCGCCGCTCAGTTGTCCGCGTCGCTACGCCTGCGTGCCGATGTTGACCATCCACGGGATGCCGAACTGGTCGACGCAGGCGCCGAACTCGTCGCCCCACATCTGCTTCTCCAGCGGGACGCTCACCTTCCCGCTCGCGGACAGCTTCTCCCAGTACCCACGCAGCTCCGCGGCATCGTCACCGCTGAGGCTGACCGTGATGTGGTCACCTGGGTTGTGCGCCATCTCCGGCGGCGTGTCGGACCCCATGATCGTGTAGCCGCTCGCGGTCTCCAGCTGCCCGTGCATGATCTGGTCCGCGATCGGCCCGGCCTCGGGGTTGAACTCGCCGAACGTGTTGAGCCGCAGCGTCCCGCCGAAGACGCTCTGGTAGAACTCCATCGCCTGGCGGGCGTTGCCACGGAAACTCAGGTACGGATTGAGCCGAGAGGTCATCACAAACTCCCTTGGTCGCGATGGACGCCGTCGACCCGACCCTAGGCCCCCGCCACCCCCACCGGCCCCGATTCGCTCTTTACCCCACGGCCGGTTCGTCTTTCCCACGGCTTGCACGCCGCCAGCGCCGCCGACACGACCAGCACCACCGACAGCGGCACGAACATGGCGCCCCCGACGAAGCCCATCGCCGGATACGCCACGTCCTTGTCCACGACCCCGCTCAGCCCCGCGGCCCCGAGCGCCAGCAGCACCACGTCACTGCCCAGCCACCCCACCGCCGTGACGACACGCAGCGCCTGCACAGCCTTCCGCCACCACGGCGTGAACCTCATCCCCCCACCCTGCCGCACGCCGCGCCACCGGTCGTCGACCCAGCGCGGTAACCCCGTCTACTCCCGCCGTCGTACACGCCCCGCCCTTCGCCCGCCCTTCGCCCGCCCTTCGCCCGCCCTTCGCCCGCCCCTCGCCGGCCCTCGCCGGCCCTCGCCGGCCCTCGCCGGCACCGAAGGTTCGCCCGCCGGGCACTTCGTGGTGACACGGGCCGGACAGACTCGGTGGCGTGTACGTCGACTCGTACTGCGAGCGGACGGCGCCCGGCCTGTGGAACGAGCCGCTCAACGCCGTCAGCAACGCCGCGTTCCTGGTCGCGGTTCGGCGACGCACCCGGATTCGTGCTGAGCACCAGCGAGTACGGCCGCAGGCCCGACTGGCTGCACCGCGCCACCGTCGGAACCTCGAACCGGCACACCAAGGTCCTCCTCGGCGGCCCGGAGGACCTCACCTACCAGCCCCAGGGCAAGCGGATGTGGACGCTCACCGAATACAACGGCAGACGAACCGTCTTCGGCATCCCCCTGTCCTCCATCGGATAAGCGACCCCGTTGTCCGGGCACCGCCGCCACGCGACAGGGCGGCGTGGCGGCGGGTCTTGAGGGGGGCGCGGGTGGAGCGCAGCTCCCCCGCTGGGGAGCACGGCGAAGCCGTGCGCGGGGAATGACGGGCACCCCGGCGAGCCGTCCCGAAGGGACGAGCGAGCGGGGGCGCCCAAGCCCGTGGGCCGCCAGGGACTCGAGCCCTGAACGTACGGAGTCGCGGCAGTGCGGTTTGGTGAAGCTGGATTTGTTGCTACACAATGGTTCCAGCTTCGCTGAGGTTCGGCTCGGTACGGTCGGTCGGTGTACTTTGCTGTATTTCCCAGTGGAGATATCACGGGGTCGGTGCGCTCGCCTCCCAAGAATGATGTGCTCGTGGACGACACGGAATCCCCACGGTTTCGTCCCACGGTGTGGCCTGGAAGATCAATCCCTTGCCCGACCGTGACGCGGACAGACACGCGCCTTCACCACCGCGATCGGTGGGGTGCTGATGTAGTCGAGTACATATTGACGACGCCGAGCGCGAACGACGCCGCCGCAAACGGATGACGGAAAGCTCAGGCAGAGGAGACACGCCCGTCGTTCAATGATTGACACGCCAGCCCTGAACCCCGAGACCCCAGAACAGCGTGTCGTTGTGAGCTGAGCGCCCCCTCCGTATACCCGTCGTACACCCTCCGGGAACGGGCCGGCGGCGGACAGGTAGGCCCGGCGACGGGTCTTGAGGGGGTGTGGGTGGAGCGCAGCTCCCCCGCTGGGGAGCACGGCGGAGCCGTGCGCGGGGCACAGCGCAAAAAACTGGTGTTGGAGATTTGGGGCGGTCCGCTACAACGGTCAGGTGCTGCGCAAGTATCCGAGAACGCCTCACCTGCAGGGGTCCCGCCTGCAGCCGGGCGACCATGACCTGGCCCAGGTGCCGTTCGCGGAGCTGGTGGGGCAGGAGCTCGTCGTGGAGGAGAAGCTCGACGGGGCGAACTGTGCGGTCAGCTTCGACGCCGGTGGGGAGATGCTGCTGCAGTCCCGCGGGCACTACCTCACCGGAGGGCCGCGGGAGAAGCAGTTCGGGCCGTTGAAGGCGTGGGCCGCCACCGTCCGGTTCCTGCTGCAGCCGGTCCTGACCGACCGGTACGTCATGTACGGCGAGTGGCTCTACGCCAAGCACACCGTCTTCTACGACGCGCTGCCGCACCACTTCTGCGAGTTCGACGTGTTCGACCGGGAGACGGAGACGTTCCTGTCGACCGTGCGGCGGCGCGAGCTGCTCGAAGGGCTGCCCGTCAGCTCCGTGCCCGTGCTGCGCACCGGGCGCTTCGGCAAGCTCGCCGAGCTGACCGCGCTCGTCGGGCCCTCGACCTGCCGGACGCCGGGGTGGCGCGACGCGCTGCGCGAGGCCGCGGTCGCCGGCGGCGCCGACCCCGACCAGGTCGTCAAGGAGACCGACATGTCCGAGGACATGGAGGGGTTGTACCTGAAGCTGGAGTCCGCCGACGCGGTGCTCGGCCGGTACAAGTGGGTGCGGCCCAGCTTCCACACCGCGATCCTCGACTCCGGCAGCCACTGGCAGGACCGGCCGATCGTCGCCAACCGGGTCGGCACGTGAACGCCTTCGAGCGGCTGTGCCCGGACGGTCCCGAGTGGACGGTGCCGTGGGACGCGGTCCGCGCCGAGTTCGACTGGGTCCGGCGGTTGGACGGTGTACCGCAGGACGCCGTGCACCACGCGGAGGGTGACGTCGCCACCCACACGCGGCTGGCGTGCGAGGCCCTCGCCGCGCTGCCGGCGTGGCGGGAGCGGCCGCGGGACGAGCGGGTCCGGCTCTTCGCCGCGGTCCTGCTGCACGACGCGGCGAAGCCGTTCTGCACCCAGGTCGAGGAGGACGGGCGGATCACCGCCCACGGCCACTCGCGGCGCGGCGACCTCATAGCGCGGCGGGTGCTGTGGGAGGCGGGCGTGCCGATCGCCTGGCGGGAGCACGTCGCCGCGCTGATCCGCCACCACCAGGTGCCGTTCTGGGCCCTGGAGCGGCCGCGCGGCGAGCTCGACCGGATCGTCCACCGGGTCAGCCTGCTGGCCCGCAACGACGACCTGGGGCTGCTGGCCACCGCCGACATCCTCGGCCGCGTCTGCGCCGACCAGGCCGGGATGCTCGACAACGTCGGGCTCTTCCTCCAGTACACCGGCGACGACGACTGCCTGGACAAGCCCCGGAGCTTCCCGTCGGACCACGCCCGCTTCACCTACTTCCGCAATCCGCTGCGGGAGGCGGACTACGCGGCCTACGACGACACCAGGGTCACCGTCACCGTCATGTCGGGGCTGCCCGGCTCCGGCAAGGACCACTGGATCGCGGCGAACCGTCCGGGCGTGGCCGTCGTCAGCCTCGACGACTGGCGCGAGCGGCTCGGCGTCCAGCCCACCGGCGACCAGGGCCCGGTGATCGCCGCCGCGACCGACCAGGCCAAGGCGCTGCTGCGCGCGGGCACGCCGTTCGTCTGGAACGCCACCAACCTCACCCGCCAGCTGCGCGCCCGCTGCATCGGGCTGGTCGCCGACTACGGCGGCCGGGTCGAGATCGTCAGCGTCGAGGCGCCGCCCGGCGTGATGCGCCGACGCAACCGGGCCCGCCCGCGTCCGGTGCCGGACGGCGTGATCGACCGGATGGTGGGGCGCTGGGAGCTGCCCGACCCCACCGAGGCGCACCGGGTCGACTGGGTGCTCAACGCCTGATGTTGGACGCCGCGGTGATGCGCTGGCGCTGCATCGCGAGGGCCTGCAGGGCGGAGGAGCGCACCAGCAGCAGCGGGTTGAGCGGCTCGTTGGCCGCGATCGGCTGGGCGTAGGGGCGGTTCTCCACCGACCAGCCGTCGTGCAGGTCGTACCCGACGGAGAAGCTGCGGTCGCGGGACTTCGAGTAGTCCAGCAGGATGCCGGGGCCGAGGGCCCGGGTCGCGACCTCGCCGGCCATGTGCGGGATCGGCGAGAAGAAGAACGCGACCTTCGGGATCGGCTGGAACAGGTCCACGTCGATCAGGTCGAAGATGCCGACGGGCTGGTACATGCCGTGCGTGTCATGGATGCACAGGCCGGCGCCGAGCTCCATCCGCCCGGTGTTGTCGATCTCCATGTGGCCGGCCGGCCCGCCCGGCGTCACGATGCCTGCGCCGTCGTTGCCGGAGACCGTCAGGACGCTGCCCAGCGGCGCCGGGTAGTTGTGCGTCGGCACGATCTTCGTGCTCGGCGCCATGCCCTGGTGGCGCGCCGTGAACATGGAGTAGGTCTCCTGCCACGTCAGCTCGAGGCGGCGTTCGAGGTAGTGGACCGAGAGCCAGATCGTGGGGACGCCGCTCGCCGAGGTGGCGACCGCGTGGAGGCCGAAGAGCGCGAAATGGTGGTCGCGCAGCTGATCGATCGTGGCCTCGTTCATGTCGATCGTGAGTTTGTGCTGCTCCACGGCAGTCCTCCAAGGTCCGGCGGCGGTTGGACCTCAGTGTGGAGCTGCTGCGTTGCACAATCGGGGCAATTCGCGAAATAGCTACGCGTTTCGCGCGGCCGTGATGACGGCTCGGGCGGCCTGCTCCAGCTCGGCCCGGTCAGGCGCGAAGGCGTCGGCGATGTCCGGGTGGAGGCTCGACCTCGCGACCTCCAGCAACCGGGCGGCGACCTCCTCGGCGGGCTCGCCGTGGTAGTCCTGCTCGACGATCTCGGCGGCGCGCTGCAACGCCGAGCTCAGCTGGGCTTCGAGAGGCTCCTGCAGCTTCTGTGCCGCCGGGCTGAGCTGGGCGTCGTCCAGAGAGACGTGAAGTTCCTGCATGCCCGCGCGTTACCCATGTCGCTCGATTTTCACGCGCTGCGCGTCAGCAGCTGCATCGACCGGGGTGCGTTGCGCCGGGCGGGGTACGTCGAGCGGACCATCGCCAGCGCCCACGCCATCCGCGCCACGGCGGTGTCCGGGTGGTCGCCGAACTCGCCGGCGACCTGGGCCGCGCAGCCCTGGATGCCGACCCGCCGCAGCGTGGTCGCCACCGCGGTGCGGATCTCGTCGCTCCTGGGCGACTGGGAGCACTGCAGGTGGGAAACGAACAGTGCCTCGGCTCGTACCGCCTCGAATGTCGTGGTTGCCATCTCGACCCCTTGAAGGTGTGTTCCTGATAACACCAACGCTAGAAGCGAAGAGGGGGTTCAGGCTCCCGGATTTATGCCACGGTCGCAGAATTGTCACCCTACGTGTGCTGGTGCGGCGGGGTGGGTGCTGTGACAGGGTGATCCAGTGTCGTTGACCCCATCAGGTCCGGTCCGCCTGCACCGCGCCGCGCGCATCGAGGACGCCTTCCACGACGTGCTGGAGCGGCGGCTCCGGCTGCGCGGGTGGAAGGTCGCCGTCACCCCGTACACCGGCTACGGCGGCCCCGGCTGGGTCCGCGTCCTCGGCCGGGTCCTGCTGGCCCGCCTGGACCCGAAGCCCGGCAGGCGCCTCAAGAAGCTGCGCGGCTGGCGCTCGTTCACCGCCGTCTCCGTGGCCAACGCGCCCGTGCGGATCACGGCCGGGGGCCGTACCTGCGAGGTCCGCTGCGACCGTGGCGGCTTCATCGACACCGTCATCGAGGCCGACCTGGCCCCGGGCTGGGCGACGGTCACGCTGGAGAGCGAGGACAGCGCCCCGGTCGAGGCGCCGGTGAGGATCATCGACCCCTCCGTCCGCTTCGGCATCGTGTCCGACGTCGACGACACCGTCATGGTCACGACGCTGCCCCGGCCGCTGCTCGCCGCGTGGAACACGTTCGTCCTCGACGAGCACGCCCGGGCCTCCGTGCCGGGGATGGCCGTCCTGTACGAGCGGCTGGTCAACGCCAACCCCGGCGCTCCGGTCTTCTACCTCTCCACCGGCGCCTGGAACGTGGCGGCGACGCTCACCCGGTTCCTGTCCCGGCACCTGTACCCGGCGGGCCCGCTCCTGCTGACCGACTGGGGCCCGCAGCCCGACCGGTTCTTCCGCAGCGGCCAGGCGCACAAGCGGGCGTCGCTGGCGCGGCTCGCCTCGGAGTTCCCCGACATCCGGTGGCTGCTCGTCGGCGACGACGGCCAGCACGACCCCGAGATCTACGCGGAGTTCGTCGCCGAGCACCCCGACAGCGTCGCGGCCGTCGCGATCCGGCACCTCTCGCCGACCCAGGCCGTCCTCGCCGGCGGCTTCCCGACCCCGGTCGGCAGCACCCGCCGCCTGCCCTCCTCGGCGGACGCCGCGCAGCGCTGGCTGCGCGCCCCCGACGGCGCCGGCCTGTGGCGCCTGCTGCGCGACACGGAGCTGCTGTAGTTAGTAGCCATGGCTACTATTGCCATGTACTGTTTCTGGCATGAGTCCTACGCCCGGGTTCCTGGTCTGGCGGCTGTCCATGAAGTGGAAGGTCGCCGTGGACCGGGCGCTGGCGCCGCTGGGGCTCACGCACGCGCAGTATTCGCTGCTGGCCACCCTGTATGGCCTGCAGCACGACCCGCGCAGCGCCGAGCTGCCCAGCCAGCGGCGGCTCGCCGACCACACCGGCCTCGAGGCGCTGTACGTCTCGAAGCTCGCCCGGACCCTGGAGTCGGCCGGCCTGATCGACCGGCTCCCCGACCCCGCGGACACGCGCGCCGTGCAGCTGCGGCTCACCGACCGCGGCCGCTCGGTCAGCGCCGAGGCCGTCGGCATCGTCCGCGAGCTCATGGCGGAGCTGCTCGCGCCGCTGCCCGCCGATCGCCAGGCCGCGTTCGTCGCGGACCTGCAAGCCCTTCTTCTGGAAAGAGGTCCGTCATGACCACCCTCAACGGGCGCATCCTCGGCCAGGCCGAGCGCGCCACCCGCGCCGTCCTCGACCGCCTGCTCGCCCGCTCCGGCACCACGTTCGAGCAGTGGGTCGCCGTCAACCTCACCGCCGCCGGCCCGCTGACCCGCGCCGAGCTCCTCGCGCAGATGTCGGCCGGCCTCCGGACCGACCCCGCCGCCCACGTCGACGCGGCGTTCGGGGCCGGCCTGCTGACCGGCGACGTCGCCCTCACCGACCTGGGCCGTTCGCGGTACGAGGAGATCAGCGCCGGCATCAAGGCGCTCACCGTGCAGATTTATGGTGATTTATCGCCAGAGGACCTCGACACCGCCGGCCGGGTCCTGCTGCAGGTCACCGAGCGGGCCAACGCCCTGGTCTAGTTGCTCAGGGCCGCGGCGCGCGGGGCGCCGACCTTCGCGATGATGTCGGCCAGGACCTGCTCGGACTCGTCGTGCGGGACCTGGCAGGTGCCGGCCGCGAGGTGGCCGCCGCCGCCGTACTGCAGCATCACCGAGCCGATGTCGGTCGGTGACGTGCGGTCGAGGATCGACCTGCCCACCGCGAAGACGGTGTTGAGCTTCTGCTTGCCCCAGATCACGTGGATGGAGACCCGCGCCTCGGGGAACAGCGCGTACACCATGAACCGGTTGCCGGCGAAGATCACCTCCTCGTCCCGGAGGTCCACGACGACGACGTCGCCCTCCAGGTGACTCACCCGCCGCAGCTGGTCGACGAAGAGCTCCTGCTGCTCGCGGAACAGCTCCGCGCGCTCCGCCACGTCCGGCAGCGCCAGGATCTCCTCGACGTCCTGGTGGTCGATGCACGCGTCGATGAGCTGCATCATCAGCTGGTAGTTGGAGATCCGGAACTGCCGGAACCGGCCCAGCCCGGTGCGGCTGTCCATGAGGAAGTTCATCAGCGTCCAGCCGACCGGCTGCAGGATGTCGGTGATGTCGTACTGGGCGGAGTCCGCCTTGTCGACCGCTTCCATCAGCTCGTCGGACACGTTCGGGAACCGCGCGGCACCGCCGAAGTGGTCGTAGATGACGCGGGCCGCCGACGGGGCCTCCGCGTCGATGATGTGGTTGCTCCGGTCACCGGTGTTGCGCAGGGTCTCCGAGTGGTGGTGGTCGAAGACGAGGTGGGCGCCGGGCGCGTAGGGCAGGTTCGTCAGGATGTCGCCGGGTCCGATCTCGACCGCGCCGTCCTGGACGTCCTTCGGGTGCACGAACGTGATGTCGCCGATGAGGTCCAGGTGACGCAGCAGGACGGCGCACACCAGGCCGTCGAAGTCGCTGCGCGTCACGAGTCGGTGCTTCACTTCGGATCCCCTCACCCTGCGTCGGCCGGTCGACAGTTGCCCTATCGGCCGGCCGTACGCAGACGTGAGGTCTTGGCGGTGCTTACAGGAGCGAGAGGTGCACGTGGTTGGTGTGGTCGCTGGAGGGGTCTCCGCCCACGCCGCTGTAGTGGTGCCAGCCGACCGCGGGTGTCCACACCTGTTTGAACCAGATGACGTACATGACGCCTAGCCGGTCCGCGTTCTTCACGAAGTACGTCGCCAGGTTGGCCCCGTAGACCTTGTCCTCACCGGCGGCGACGCCACCGAAGCCCGACTTGGCCTGCACCGAGAAGTCGCACGCGCGGCCCTTCGGGTGCTCGTACGGCCCACTCGGCCGGTAGCAGGACACGAACCGCTTGAAGCCCGCCGCCTGCGCCTGCTGCATCGCGTGCAGCGTGCGCATCGTGATGCAGCCGCTGGTGGTCGGGTCGTTCTGCTTGCACGACTCCGAGGACCAGCCGCCGCTGGCGTTGCGCGGCGACGGCTGCGCGAGCGGCAGGTTGGCCGACACGAAGCCGTTGCTCGGCCCGCCCGCCTGGGCCAGGCCCTTCTCGGCTTCCTTCTTCTTCGCGGCCATGACGGCGACCTGCTCCTGCTGGAGCTTGACCTCGCCCTCGAGCGCCGTCTTCTGCGCCGCCTGGTCCCGCTTCAGCTGGTTGAGCTCGCGCAACAGGTTGTCGTTGTGGTGGGCGATCTCGTCGATCGAGCCGGCCCGCTCCGCGAAGCCGGTGGGGCTGCCGGAGTCCATCAGCGCCACGAACGTGGTGAGCGGCCCCGTCCGGTACGCGGCGACGGCGATCGCCGACACCTGCTCGGTGACCCTGGCGAGGTTGGCCTCGGTCTGGGCGAGCTTGGCGGTCAGGTCCGCCTGGTTCTTCACCGAGGCGTCGTACTTGTCCTTGGCCTCGATCCACGCGCGGGTGCTCTCGTCGAGGACCTGGGCGAGGGACGCGTTGGATCCCTCGTCGCCCGTGTCGTCTCCCGGCTCGGCGGCGGCCGGAGTGGCGGCCATCCCGAAGAGGACGGCGGCCGTCATCAGGACGGCGATGATCCGCCGACCGGGATGTCGTGATGACATCTGGCTCGTTGTTCCTTCCGTCGGCCGCCGACCGGGTTAGCTGACGGGTTCGGGACGGAACGACCCCTACCGCGGTTGCCCGCGGATTCACCCCACTGTGCGGTTGGGTCCCCGATTCGCCGGTGTCGAGCCGGCGATTGGGCGGCAGTCACGCCCGGCGCCGCGGGGGGCGGCGCCATGTCGGACGAGACCGACGGCCAGCCTACCCAGGGCGAACGGACCGCGCAGCGTACTGCCTGTCCGCCGCTGTGACGCACCTCTCGAAACCGCGCCGTCCAAGCAGGTCGCCTAAGCTTGGCGAAAGAATCTCGCGTGACGGAAATCACTCAACTGGCCTCACCCTGCCGGCAACGTTCTCGCCTGGGCGATTGTTCTACGCCACCCCGCGGTCACCCCGTGTCACCCCGGGTCACCTCGGAAAGGTGAGGTTAGGGGAACCGTAAAGATTCTTCATAAATCGATGTGATTGCTCCTGTACCGCGGTGGTGGCTGGTCGGATGGGGGCTCAGCGTCGATCTGAACGGAAGTGATCTGGTGTCCAGAGTGCGCCTGTGGGCGGGGCTCGCCGCGACCGCCGTCGTCGGTGGCGTCGTCGCCGTCTTCAACATGCTGCCGGCGTCGGCGGCCACCTGTGCCCCGGCGTGGCAGGCGTCGGCCGTGTACACCGGGGGTGCCACGGTGTCGCGGAACGGGCACAACTTCCTCGCCAAGTGGTGGACGCAGAACGAGGCGCCGCCCGGGAACACCGGCGTGTGGCAGGACCAGGGGTCGTGCGGCGGGAGCACGCCGCAGCCGCCGACGCAGACCGGGTCCGCGGGCGGGTGCAGCTTCCCGGCGTGGGTGCAGGGTCGCAACTACGTGACCGGGGACGTCGTGAAGTTCACCGACGGTAAGTACTACATCGCCGAGCACGACAACCCGGGGTACAGCCCGACGATCAGCACCTGGTACTGGGACCCGTACACCTGCAACGGCGGAGGGGGCGGCACGACGCCGCCGCCGAACCCGACCACGAACCCGCCGTCGAACGGGGCGTTCGTCGTCAGCGAGGCCCAGTTCAACCAGATGTTCCCGAACCGGAACCCCTTCTACACGTACAACGGCCTGGTCGCGGCGCTGAACGCCTACCCGGCGTTCGCGAAGACGGGATCGGACGCCCAGCGCAAGCAGGAGGCGGCGGCGTTCCTCGCGAACGTGAACCACGAGACCGGCGGCCTGGTGTACATCGTGGAGCAGAACACCGCGAACTACCCGCACTACTGCGACACGAGCCAGCCGTACGGCTGCCCCGCCGGGCAGGCCGCGTACTACGGCCGCGGGCCGATCCAGCTCAGCTGGAACTTCAACTACAAGGCCGCCGGTGACGCGCTCGGCATCGACCTGCTGCGCAACCCGAACCTGGTGCAGACCGACCCGGCCGTGGCGATGAAGACGGCGCTCTGGTACTGGAACACGCAGACCGGCCCGGGCACGATGACGCCGCACAACGCGATGGTCAACGGGGCCGGGTTCGGCGAGACGATCCGCAGCATCAACGGCAGCCTCGAGTGCGGCGGGCGCAACCCGGCGCAGGTGCAGAGCCGGGTCGCGGCGTACCAGCGCTTCGTCGGCATCCTCGGCGTGGGCGTCGGAGCGGGCTCGCTCAGCTGCTAGTCACCGAAGAACCAGGAGGGCGCCCCGGGGAGTGGGGCGCCCTTCTCTTTGTCCTGGCCGACGGTTACGGCAGGTGCTGGCGGTACTCCTGCAGCGCGCGGCGGGCGAAGACCTGCTGGAACGTGGCGACCCGCTCCGAGCGGCCGCGGCCGATGAAGCTGACGAACCAGTGCAGCACCGCGGTGACCCGGTTCTTGAAGCCGACCAGGTAGAGCAGGTGCACGGCGAGCCACATGAGCCAGCCGACGATCCCGGTGAAGTGCAGCTTGCCGACGCTCGCCACCGCCGAGAAGCGCGAGATCGTGGCCATGCTGCCCTTGTCGAAGTACTTGAACGGCTGACCGGTCGCCTCGCCGGCGAGCCGCTTCTTGATCTGGCCGGCGGCGTGGCGGCCGCTCTGGATCGCGACCTGCGCGACGCCCGGCAGCCGGTTGAGCGACATCATGTCGCCGATCGCGAAGATCTCCGGGTGGCCCGGCACGGTGCAGTCCGGCTCGACCTCCAGCCGTCCGGCCCGGTCGGTCGAGGCGCCCGTCGCCTTCGCCAGCTGCGTCGACAGCGACGGCGCGGCCACGCCCGCCGCCCAGATCTTCGTCATCGACTCGATCCGCTGCCGGCCGTTGCGCGTCTCGACCTCGATGCCGGTCTCGTCGACGCCGACGACCTTCGTGCCGAGCTCGACCTCGACGCCCATGGTGTGCAGCTGCCGCAGCGCCTTCGTCGACAGGTGGTCGCCGAAGCTCGACAGGACCGTGTCGAGCGCGTCGATCAGGATGATCCGCGCGTGCTTCGGGTCGATGTTGCGGTACTGCCCCGGCAGGTGCCGGTGGGCGAGCTCGGCGATCTGGCCGGCCATCTCGACGCCGGTCGGACCGGCGCCGACCACGACGAACGTCAGCCACCGCTCGATCGCGGCCGGGTCGGTCTCCAGCTCGGCGAGCTCGAACGCGCCGAAGATCCGCCCGCGCAGCTCCAGCGCGTCGTCGATGCTCTTCATGCCGGGCGCGTGCTCGGCGAACGCGTCGTTGCCGAAGTAGGACTGCGACGCGCCGGCGGCGACGATCAGCGAGTCGTACGGCACGGTGTAGCTCGTCCCGGGCGCGACCGCCGTGACGGTCCTCGCCTCCGGGTCGATCTCGGTGACGGTGCCGAGCAGCACCTTCGCGTTGTCCTGCCGCTTGAGGATCTCCCGGATCGGCGGCGCGATCTCACCCTCCGACAGGATGCCGGTCGCCACCTGGTACAGCAGCGGCTGGAACAGGTGGTAGGCGGTGCCGTTGATCAGGGTGACGTCGACCGGCGCGTTCTTGAGCGCCTTGGTGGCGAACAGTCCGCCGAAGCCGGCGCCGACGATCACGACGCGGTGGCGTCCTTGTGCACGCTCGTCCATCTGCATCTCCCGATTGGGGTGTGGATCGTGCAGATCAAGTACACCACTCCCAGCGGGTGACGGCCGTGTGTCCTCCATGACGTTTCACGGCCCTCCGTCAGGGAATCAATCCCCTCACGTAGGCCGCCTGGCCCGCGTGCTGGGTGTCGTCGTCGAGGACGCTGACCAGCCGCACCCCGAGCGTCACCGGCGGGTCCCACCGCTCGTCGACGATCTGGTCGAGATCCTCTTCCGTGAGCTTCTCCAGCCACGCGACGGTCCGCGCCGACACCGCCTCGAAGTATTCGATCAACACGTCGGCGCTTTCCGGCTGTACCGCCTGGACCTGCGCGGCCGTGTGGCCGTAGCCGGTGTCGTGCTGGTCCTGCCGCAACCCGAAGCGCGGGGCCCAGTCGCCGGTCACCCACAGCTGCTCGGCGCCGTTGATGCGCTCCGCGATGTGCTCGTCCTGGACCCGCGTCAGGTGCCAGACCAGCCACCCGACCGTGTTCGCGCCGGGCGCCGGCGCCCACCGCAGCTGCTCCGGGCTGAGCCCCTCGACCGCGGCCCTGACCAGATCGGGCAGTCGCCCGTACCCCTCGACGAGCAGTTCGTTCACCCGCACAGCAAGCTTCCCCTCGTGGCACGTTTCCGGGAGTTGACCTTCGACGAACGTCCGTAGTGTTCAGCACATCGCAAGAACGCAGCGAACACCACATAAACTTCCACAAAGGAGAACGACATGAGCGAGTACGGCGAGTTCGAGACCGGCGAGCAGCACGAGTCCCTCGACCAGCTGCACGAGGTCGACGCCAACGAGAGCAACTACGACTCGCAGTTCGGCGTCTACGAGCAGGACCACGCCTCGGCCGAGAACACCAGCTTCGACCAGGGCCACCACATGTCGTACACCGACCCGAGCGGCGCGCAGTACGAGGAGTCGGACTTCACCTCCTACGACCACTCCGCCGCCGAGACGGACCACGTGTTCGCCGCCGAGGGCTCCGAGTCGGCGTCCTCGAGCGAGTTCCACGAGCTCGAGGCCCTGCAGGCCCGCCTCGACGCCACGTTCGCCGAGGGCACGTTCGCCTCGAACTGAAGTTCTTCGTAAAAGGGGGCCCCTCCCGGGGCCCCCTTTTCGTATTCAGAACTTGGTCGGGACCAGCGCTGCGAGGGCGCTCACCACGAACGGGCTGATGATGACCAGTCCGCTGCGCAGCTCCCCGAACGTCGTCTGGTCGATGCCGAGCAGCTTCTCCAGCCTCGCCCGCTCCTCGGCCTTGTCCACCAGTTCACCCAGCGCGACATCCGTGAGCGGGAAGTTCCGGTCGACGAACAACGCGCACCGGCGGCGCAACGTCGTGCTCGCCGGCACGTACATGACGCCGACGACGAACGAGGCGACCGCCCCGGAGAACAGCACCGCCGACTTCGGCAGCTCCGCACCCCATCCCGTGGCCGCGCCGTTGACGAGCGTGACGAGCAGCACCAGGAACCCGAGCTGGTTGAGCAGCCGGCTCACCAGCCGCCGCAGGCTGAGCAGGGTGTTGAGCTGCTGCCCCGGCGAGCCCTCGATCCTGCGCCGGGCCACCCGGTGCACCGCGCCGAGCGTCGCCGCCGACGGCAGCGCCCCGCAGATCGCGATCGCCGACAGGGCCAGCCCGCGCCCTGTCAGTCCCTGCTCGCCGAGCACGAACGGCGTGGCCGCCACCAGGCCGACCGCCACCGCCACCGACGCGAGCACCAGGTGCAGCACGTGGAACAGCCGGACCCGGTGCACCGTCCCGAGGTCCCGCCACCGCGCCGCGCCGAACCCGAACGCCTCGCCGCTGGCCGCCCCGAGCACCGCCGCCAGCACCGCGAACAGCACCCACCGCGGCTCGTGCCCGTGCTCCGGGCTCGTCCACGCGATCCACGTCCCGAGCACCGCCCCGAGCAGCATCGCGAGCAGCCGCAGCTCCCCGGTGATCGTCTCCTCGGCATCCTCCAACACCGTCACGCTGGGACAGCCTTTCTGTAGGGTCTGTCCATGGTCACCGTCGCCCCGCTCACCACGGAAGACCGCGCAGCGTGGGAGGTCCTCTTCACCGGGTACAACACCTTCTACGAACGCGTCCTGCCCGCTGACCGCTTCGACACCGCGTGGGCCGGCTTCCAGGACGACACCCGCATCCACGCCCTCGGCGCCAAGCTCGACGGCCAGCTCGTCGGCATCGCGCACTTCCTCGTCCACGCGAGCACCACCACCGACGACGTCTGCTACCTGCAGGACCTCTTCACCGCCCCGTCAGCCCGCGGCCAGGGCGTCGCCCGCGCCCTCATCGCCGCCGTCGCCGACTGGGCCCGCGCCCGCCACTGCAACCGCGTCTACTGGTCCACCCACCACACCAACGCCACCGCCCGCCGCCTGTACGACCAGGTCGCCGTCAACCGCGGCTTCATCCTCTACCAGATCCCCCTCTGACCTGCGGTGCCGGTTTCGCGGGCCTTTGGCTAGGGGTGACCATCTGGCCGGCCCGCCGATGAACGCTACCCACCGTATCGACTCTTGTACGTGTCGTTCGGGTGTTCTACCGTGTCGCCACGCAGCACGTAGCGGGGGAGGAAGCATGTTGCGGATGGCGGGGATTTCTCTGTCCGGGCCACCATCGAGGGTGGCGCGCCGGCGGTCCTGACCGTCGCGGTTGCCGAGCGACCGATCCGACTCTCGTCACACGCTTCGACCGTGCCCCATCGGTCGTAGTGGCGCTGCCGTCTGCCCCATCGCCGACCCTCGATAGGATCGCCATGTCCATCCGTGCCCGACTGGCTGCGATCACGGCGCTCGCCGTGCTCGCACCACCAGCCGTCCTTGTCGCCGGGTCACCGGCGACCGCCGCCCCACCGAAACCACCGGCCTGCGCCGACACCGCGACGGGCGCCCAGACCGCAAGGGACCTGGCCCGCCGTTGCGACCGGCGGGTCGAAGACCTGACCGCGCGCACCGAGTCGACCCAGGTGTTCGCCAACGCCGACGGCACCTCGACCCTGCAGGCATCAGTCGTGCCGCAGCGGGTCAAGCGGACCGACGGATCATGGGCCCCGATCGACGTGAACCTCGTGCGGTCCGGCAAGGGCTTCGTGCCGAAGGCGTCCACGATGGACGTACAGTTCTCGGCCGGCGGCAATGACCCGCTCGTCACCGTCGCGGACAAGGGCCGCACGTTCACCCTCGGCTGGCCCGCCGCGCTGCCCGCGCCCCAGGTCAACGGCGACTCCGCCACCTATCCCGGCGTGTTCACCGGCGTCGACCTGGTCGTCACCGCCACCGCCACCGGCTTCACCCATGTCCTCGTCGTGCACGACGCCGCCGCCGCCGCGAATCCGGCGCTGCGCCGGATCCGCTACACCTTGGGCGGCACCGGCGTCAAAGTCACCCGGACCGCCGACGGCGGGGTGGACGTGACCGGCGTCGACGGCAAGCCGATGCTCACCTCCGGTGCCGCGGTCATGTGGGACTCGGGGCTACGCGGGGGCAGCGCCGTCAAGCAGGGTGCCGCATCCGCATCCGCATCCGCATCCGCGGCCGACGCCGCCGAACCCTCGACCGTGCGCGGCGCCAGTGACCGGGCCCGCAAGGCGACCGCGGCGACCGAGGTCAGCCAGTCCGAGCTCGTCCTGCAGCCCGACCGGGCGCTGCTCGGCGGTGCCGACTTCCCGCTCTTCATCGATCCGGCCTTCCACAGCCCGAGCGCCAGCCGGTGGGCCTACTCCAACAACGCCAACGAGAACAACGACACCTCCACCGTCCGGATGGGCAAGTCACCCGACTCGGGCGCGATCTACCGGCCGTTGTTCGAGTTTCCGGTCGGGGTGCTGAGCGGCTCGATCGTCACCTCCGCCACGTTCCAGATCCAGCTCTACCACTCCTGGTCCTGTTCCGCGACGACCGCGACGCTCTGGCGGGCCAACGGCATCGCGGCGACCCCGAAGAACCCGTGGGCCAACAGCGGCGTCAACACCTACCTCGACGCCCAGTCGGCCGCTGCCAACAAGGACACGTGCTACACGGCGAACCAGCCCATGATGTACTTCAGCGGGAACCTGACCGGCGACGTGCAGGCGGTCGCCAATGCCGCGTGGGCCAACTACACCCTCGCGCTGTCGGCGATGGACTCGGCCGGCAACGGCGAGTCGACCGGGGACCGGTGGAAGAAGTTCAACGTCAACACCGCCGTGCTCATCGTCAACTACAACCATGTTCCGCGCACCCCGACGCTCGCGCAGCTGTCGATCGACCCGTCGGCGGTGTGCACGGCCGGCACCGTCGCCGTCAACACCCGCAGCGGCTTGACCCTGCGCGCCGCGCTCAGCGACCCGAACAACGACAACCTCAAAGCGCAGTGGCAGGTGACGGGCATCCCGGCGCAGTACGCACCGGCCGACTCCGGCTACGCCACGGCCGGCGACTTCACCACGACCCTCCCACCCGAGGCGTTCACCGACGGTGGCACGTACTCCTTCTCGGTGCGCGGACACGACGGCACCCATGCCGGGCAGTACAGCCCGACCTGCTCCTTCGTCGTCGACAACGCGCCACCGGTGAACCCGACCGCAACGAGCACCGATCTCGCGCTCGCCACCGGACTGGTGGTGCCGGCACCGGCGGCGAACGCCGTCGTCGGCAGGCCCGCCGCGGTCCAGGTGCTCAAGGACAGCCACGACGCGAACATCGCCGGGTACCTCTACGCGGTCGGTGAAGGCGTCCCGGCGGAACCGGCGATCTGGGCACCGGCGCAGGCGAACGGCAACGTCGTGATCCCGGTCGTCCCGAGGGCCTCCGGCACGACGGTCAACTACCTGACCCTGCAGGCGCGGAGCATGGGCGGGCTCGACAGCGCGCGGATCATCTACAAGTTCAAGGCGAACGCCGGCACCGTCGCCCGGGTCGCCGGCGACGCCACCGGTGACGGCCGAGCCGACCTGACCGTGCTGACGGACGCCGGGGCGGGCAAGAGCGCGCTGTGGCGACTGGACCTGCCGGCGAGTGGTGCCGCGGCAAGCGCCCTCGCCCCGCAGGGCGTCAGCGGGGTCTACACCACCGCATCGGTGAAGACCACCCAGGGCGACTACGACGGCGACGGGCTCTCCGACGTCGCGGTCTTCAGCACCAGCGGCACCAACGTCACGGTCTCCGTGCAGCGCTCCGACGGCAACGGGCTGTACAGCTCGGCAGTCCTCGCCACGCTGGCCGGCTGGGACCTCGCGAAGATGCGGGTGCTGAGCGGCAACTACGACAACGACCCGCAGCATCGCGACGACCTTGCGGTCGTCTACAACGACAACACCACCGTGTGGACCTACCGAATCCTGGTCGCCAACGGCACGGCCGGCACACCGTCGTTCGCGGCACCGGCCACCTGGTACACCCAGCCGGCCTCCGGCGGCGCGGACTGGAACCGGATGAAGGTCGTCGCCGGTGACTTCGACGGCGACCAGCTGGTCGACATCGGCGTCTTCTACGACTACGGCGGCTGCCAGACCCGCATGTGGGTCAACTACAACACGGTCGCGTCGTTCCAGGGCATCTTCACCTGGGACTCCGGCCCGGGCAACTTCTGCTGGGCCGCCTCCGACCAGCAGCTCACCGGCGACTTCAACGCCGACGGCCGCTCCGACGTGCTGCACGTGTACCGCTTCGGCACCTGCAACATGTCACTCTTCGTGCAATACGGCAACGCGGACCGGACCGTCTCCGCAGTCGTCGGACGGTACGCCAGCGGCACCTACACGTGGTGCGACAACAACACGTTCCAGGTCGGCGACTTCAACGGCGACGGCCGGGCTGACGTCGGCGCGGCCAGCCGGTGCTGCGGCGCGTACCAGACGAAGTTCTTCACCTGGACGACCAACGCGGACGGCAGCTTCACCGGACCCGACCAGCGCTGGGAGGGCGGGACCGGACCGTTCACCGTCGGTTCGCTGCGCATCGAGCCGGGCACGCGGTACCAGATCGTCTCGGTGAAGTCGGGCAAGTGCCTCACCGCCGGTGCAGACGGGGTCAACATCGTCCAGCAGACGTGCGGCACCGGCCCGACCCAGACGTGGACCTTCGACCGTCACGGCAGCGACTACCAGCGGATCCATCCGGTCTCGTCGCCCAGCTCCTGCCTCGAGATCCGCAACGGCAGCCTCTCCCAGGGTGCCCTGGCGGCGACCGCGGCCTGCAGCGGCACCCCGCAGCAACGACTCGCGGGCTACTACGCGGGCGGCTTCACCGATCCGATGGCCAACCTGCTCGCCGGCCACACCGCGATGTGCCTGGACGTGATCGGCGGCAGCCTCGCCGACGGCGCCCAGGTCCAGCAACTGTCGTGCAACGGCAGCGACCAGCAGAGGTACCTGCTGCACCCGGTGCCGTGAGTCGTGGGGCCGGCGCTCCGACCAGGGCGCCGGCCCCTCGGCCTGTTGGCGAAGGTCACCGAGGAGGCCTGCCACGTCTCGGTCCATCCCGAGCACCTGCTCCGAGTCACCTGCTCCACGACCGGCGCCGCGCAGCACCAACCTGCCGCAACCGTGCCCTCCACCCGCTGTCAGTTGCACTGCAGAGCCCCGCGACCTTGGTCCTAACTGATGTGAGTCTTCGGTCCTCTGTCAGGTAATCTCAGGACCTCGGGCTGCTAGCTCAATGGCAGAGCTGCGGACTTTTAATCCGTAGGTTCAGGGTTCGAGTCCCTGGCGGCCCACCAGAAGTACAGGTCAGAGCCGGTGCGACGAGCGCCGGCTCTGCCGTCTTGAGGCTCATGCAGCACCGAAGTACAGCAGTTGGGCAACCCTCGGGTCGCTGTATGAGGCATAAGTCGTGCACCTCGCGGTGAAGCCGCCAGCTACTCACGGACGCCCGCCAGTCGCTTTCAGTGGCTTACTGCACTAGGGTATGCCAGGACCACACGGCTAGTGATCGACCGATCTCACCTTTGATGCCCATAGTAGGCATAGGAGCTGTCATTGGCGCGACGGACGTTGCCATTCTCTTTCAGGATGATCGGCCTGTGCTTAAGTCTCGTCGGCCTGCTTATCATTGAGCCATTTCCAAGCTGACGTTGCAGCTCGGAGCGGGTGCAGCAGACCCGGGGATCGATGAGGGCGAGGCTCCAGGTAAGACAGCAGTCGACCAAGATCCGATGCCCCGACCGGGAGCCTCGCCGTGCTGTCTTACCCCGCCACGATTCCGTTGTCCAGCCGCACCCTCAACGACCTCGCGCATCGCATCCGCCAGCACCGCAACCAGCATCGATCCCGATGGCGGCGCCTCGACCCGGGCCGGCAGGCACTACTCGCCCTGGCCCATCTACGCAACGGCGACACCTACACCCGCCTCGCCGCCGGGTTCGAGGTCGGCGTCGCGACCGCCTGGCGATACGTCCAGGAAGCGATCGCCCTGCTCGCCGTAGCTGCCGGCGACCTGAGCACAGCGATGGCACGCATCCGGACCCTCGCGTACGCGATCCTGGACGGCACGCTCATCCCGATCGACCGGGTCGCAGATCAACGTCCGTACTACTCCGGCAAACACCGACGACACGGCGTGAACGTGCAGGTCATCGCGGACGCCGCAGGCCGCCTCGTCTGGGCGTCACCGGCACTGCCCGGCGTGACCCATGACCTCACCGCGGCACGCACCCACGGCATCATCGACGCGCTGAGCTCCGCCGGCGTGATGACGTTCGCCGACAAGGGCTACCAGGGCGCCGGCGGGACCCTCCGTACCCCGTTCAAGCGCCACCGTCGCCGGCCCAAGCTGTCGCGCCGGCAGAAGGCGGTGAACAAGACGCACGCGAAGATCCGGGCCTGCGGCGAACGCGCGATCGCCACCCTCAAGACCTGGAAGATCCTGGCGAAACTCCGCTGCTGCCCACGCCGAGCCACCATGATCGTGCAAGCCATCCTCGCGCTACACCGCGTCGAGACCAGCCACTACCCACGATGAAAATGCCTCATTGCGTTGGGCATTCCAATTGTTGCATTTGCGTTCCGTCGTAGCGCGACATCCTTTGATGCGGTCGTTAGCTGGGCAAACATTCTCGGCATGTCGCTTGGCGCACTTGGAATTGTATTTGTGGTCGCGGATCGCATCCAAGCGAAGAAGTCGGGTGCGCTGACTAGTCTGACGGATGTGGCTGATCAGCTGGCGATTGAGGTGCTCCGTGATGGAGCTGAACAAATCGCACACCTGCTCGGAACTAATGATTTGGAATCCCATGCAGCGGCCGTCATCTTGACGAGGGCCGCGAGAAGAACCGCGAGTTCGAGATCTTCCGCGACCAGGGCTGAAAGAGTTCAAATCGGCTCTATAGCAGATTTCTATGTTAGAAAAACCTCGGGCAGGCTACTGATATCAGGAGGTCCAGGTTCAGGAAAGACGGTTGTTGCGCTAAGACTCTTGGTGGATTTGCACTTAAAAAGAAAGCAAAGCGAAGGCCTGCGCCTCGCGGACGGCGGGTTGGCGGTTCCGGTACTTTTCAGCCTTCCGTCTTGGCAGGCCGGGGACTCCATGAATGACTGGTTCTCCTACGAGCTTTCAACGCGATTCGGCCTCAGCCGCGAGATTGCTAATCGGCTACTTGCTGCGAACTACATCGTTCCGGTGCTCGACGCATTGGATGAGGTTGACGACGTCGGCGTTTCCACCGAGCGAGGCCGCGCGGCGGTAGCTGCCATCAATAGATTTCTTGCGACGTCTCCGCACTCACGACTTGTCCTAGCGTGTCGAAACGACAGGCAGAGCTACCGGACGATGGTCTCTCGTCTGCGAGCTTTCGACGAGCTTTCCATTGAGGCGCTATCTACAGAATCAGTAACGAACTACATCAGCATCCAGAGCAGCGATTTGGAGCTCGCCGAATGGAGCCAAATTTTAGGCAGGCTTAGGGCGGGCGACCAAGACATTCGCTTACTGCTATCTGCGCCTTGGCGGCTAGCCATGATGGTCGCCTACCAGAAAAGTGGCGCCCCGTTGTCCGACCTCCTGCCTTCCCCCACAGAACTCGCGCGTCGGCAGTCCGGCGGGAGTAGTAGTGAGTACATATCAAGAGTGGATAGAATCCTATATCGAACATTTGTAACGTCTCGTGCGCAGATTTATGGACGAAGCCCTCAAGGTGTCGCTAGAGCCCTCCGTAAAGTCGCCGGACTGATGGACCGACACCGCCAATCGCATCCTTCGGCCGGAACCATACTCTTGCATGACTGGGACCTGGTGGTCGAACTTCGGACCAATACCCGCGCCAAGATGGCCGCCGTAGTAGGAATCATTCAGTTGCCCATCGGCCTCTATCGTCCTTTGAGTCGTGCTTTGCCGCCACAAGAACCTGCGAGTCCGTGGGCAACTGGCCTCATGTTCGCTTCTTCCTTGCTTCTGCTTGCGATCTTGACCGGAACGGCTCTGGGAGCAAGAAAGCCTCCAATGACTATCGGCGTTAAAGGGCTTCGCAATCTACGCATCAAACGCTCGGCGGCACTCGCGGTCATTGTTGCAATTGCGATCGGATTCGCCTCGTTCTTCTATGACGAGCCGTACGGTATTGTCGCTGGGACGTCAGTCGCAGTGCTGGGAATTGTGGTAATACTCTCCATCCCGAGCGATCTTGCTCGGACTCAATCACCCCGCTCAGTGCTAAGAGGCGACCTCTTCGCAGCCATTCTCTTCGGCGCTGCTTTCGGGTCTGTGCAGACTGCCGTAACGTCGGAAGTCCTTGGCTTACCAATGGCAATATGCATCGGCCTTTGTTGGGTTGTAAGCACGGTCATTACTTGCGCGGCAGGACGGTATCTATTCGCCGTGATTCTTAGTTCGATCTACTTGAACCGTACGCCGATCCGCTTGCTCGCATTCTTCGACTGGTGCTGTCGAGCTGGATTGATGCGGAAGTCCGGGATTGGTTTTCAATTTCGACACAAGGGGTTAGAGAGATATCTACTGGAGACTTAGCCATTTGCAAGCGCGCCCGGACGCTGGTTTCCGTGGAGCGAGGTAGATGTCTGTCGTCCGATTGCCTAAGTTAAGCTTGCTCCCAGGCGTCGTAGGGCCTCACGGGTTTTTGTCGACGAAACCTGAGTGTATATCTCCATAGTTATTGAGAACTTCGCGTGTCGAAGAATTTGCATCGCAACCCGCGGGTGGACATCAAGGTCTGCAAGCAATGAACCGCAGGTCCGCCGGGCATCCCGCACAGTGATACGCGGTACGCCAGCTGTGAGGCAGCGCCGGTCCCAGTAGCGGTTGAAGTTCCTCGGCTCGATTGGTGTGCCGAACTTCGTCGTGAAGAGTAGGCGCAGGCCGTGCCAGAGCGGGCCGGCCTCGGCCCTGTCGCGTTCGGTATCGAGGTGGCGTTGCCGAACGGCTACGGCGCAGATTGGTGGAAGCGGGAGGCCGGCGTCGGACGTCGGGGTTTTCGTCTCGCGGTGGAGGAGTTGTGAGCCGATGCGCTGAAGTTGCCGATCAATCCGGAGCGTGACGTCGTACTCGGCGACGCAGTCCACGCAGAAGGTCTCCCGGTGCTCCTTGCAGCGTCTGTCCCAGCCGGCCCAGTCGATCGCGTCGTCGGTCAGGCCCAGCATCTCGCCCTTGCGGAGGCCGAGCACGAGGACCAGGACGTACGCGGCGTAGAGCGGGTCGCCGTCAGCGCGGGCCGACTCCAGGAACTTCCGGGCATCGTCCGTGTCCCACGACTTGCGCCGGGCAGCACGCTGGACGGGAAGATCTGCTTTTCGAATCCACTCAGTCTAGATGAATACGTTCGGACCATCGGCAATGCTGTGAAGGTTGTTAATATGCTGGTCGGAGATACCCAGCGGATCAGTCTCTATGCCGACCTTGGTTACGCCATCCCGCAAGACATTCCCGGGGATGTGAAGACAGCGTATGAGCGACTCGTTGCTGCCGGATTTACAAGCCGTCTTCTAGCGTAGATAGGGTACAGAGGTAGTTGCTCTACGCCCGGCTATGCGTGGGGATTTAGGTTAACGCAGTCGTTCATTCCGGATACAGGGATTCGTCTAGGTCGGCGTTGGCTTCCAGGATACTGGCGATCAGGTGTATCAAGTCCATCTTTGTAGTCTTGCTAGAATGGACATTCGAGTCCGGTGATAGAGTTGCATATATTCTACGCAGTTCGGACGTTGTCATGCCGCTTAGTGTGCGAGCTCCGTTGCTCCTGTAGTCGCGGAACAGGTCAGCGATTGTGCGGTGCGAGGGTGCTGGCCTTGAAATTACAGCCTGCGCTGCATGGTCTTGTAGGTAGTCGAGTTCGCGTGGATCGAATACAATGCGCGAGCCCGCACCTTTGATATTACGAAGCTTCGTACTAAGTTTCTCCGCAAAGTTTCGCTCGGCCTTGACTGCATCCAGTCGATGCGCCAATACTGCCCGATCCGCCATGTCTTGCTCATTGTCGCTGTCCGGTAGCAGGGCGCCCTCGCGTAGTTGATGGGTGACCGATGCTTCAAGGTTGGCAAGGTCGAGCTGACGTGCTTCAAGCCTATTAAGTGCCTCGTCAACCGTCTGCATGGTAAATCGGACGAGATTAGAGCGGCTTCTAGCGCTTTGGTCGATTGCCTCGGTCTGAGCAAGAGTTTCTTGGCTGATGCTTGCGTTCAATTCGGAGCGTGCGTGCACCAGGAAGCTTCGAGTGGTCAGCGCTATAAAATCTACGCCGGCATAATCCAATGATTCCTGGACCAACTCCGGAAGTGCGCCTATTGTCTTTCCGCGTATCTTGAGGAACCAATCCTCCTTGCTGTCCCTCGTCACTAGCACCAGTGGGACCTTTCGAATCCTTGCCTCTTCTAGGCTTTGTCGCCAAAGCAGGTAGTCGCCACACGGGTCGGACTTGGAGCTATCCTTGAAGCCTGGTGCCCGGCCTTCTTGGACACGCTTCTGAGCTTCAGCTCTCGCCTCGGATTCAACGTCCGGCGCCATGGGTTCGCCTACAAGTTCCGCAAGCAACTCTCTGAGTTGTTCGAGGACTGGATCGTCTCGGACGAAGTGGTCAGATATGCCGTGCCGGCTCTGCAGTAAATTGATGCGATTTGCAAGTTCGCCAAGGGACTTTGTTGCAGAGGTAATCAGATCGTTTTGTGTTTTCTCGTCCAGGGCGACTCGGTTGGCGAACTGTCGGAGATGCTGCACCAACTCATCTTCATAGTTCTTTCGGAACTCCGAGATTGCCTTGACTGCATCTCTGTATGCGTCGCCATGTGCGGCGATAACCGAAACGCGGTTTCGGTGAAATTCGAGGGACACTTGGTGCGGAACCCATAGCCTTTTGCCAAGCGCTCGCAGGGCGGAGAGAAGTTCACTCCTTGCATCCGTGGTATAGCGGTAGGCGTCGAGTAGGACATTTGCATCGACTACGACAATACCCGTCTTCAGTGCCACGCTCGTTCTTGACTTGTCCGGTGGAAGGTAGGGAAGGAAGCCGTCGCTGAAATTCGCCATTGCCATCCTCTGTCTTCTTGTGTAGCCGGTAAAGCGTCCCACAAGATCGCGATACTGCTAAGGTATATATGGCGTAGTTGCAGACAAGCCCGTCAGCTAGGGCGGGTTAACTGACTGTTGCCGAATTTTGCTGTACTAGATCAAGGCGCCTTCGGCGCAGCCCGCACGCGGTCACCGGCTCGGCGGGCAACCGGCGCCAGCGCTCCGCGCTGGCGCCGGAACCCCGCTCGGCCGGGAACCCGCGCACAGGCCGCGCAGAGTCGATCGTGGACGAACGTCGGTGAGCTCCAGGCCGTCAACGGTCCAGCAGTTTCGGGACCCGGTCCGTCGAGCGCAATACCGTCGCTCCTGCGGACACCGGTCGCTGCGCTCCCTGCCAGCTGACCCAGTAGTCACGCTTCTGCCTCCGGCGGGGCCTCCAGCCGGGGCCTCAGGGTTCCGGTGGGCGCCCCTCCGCAGACCCGCCGTCCAGGCAAGCCAACAGGCCAGCGGCGGGGGCCGCCAAGCGTGGTCGCCGACGTCGCGGTCCGTACTCACAGGGGCAGCCCCCGCCGCCGTCCCGTTCCCAGGAGGTGGACGACGGGTACACGGAGGGACTTGAGGCAGCAGCGCACGAGCGGCGTCGATCATCAGCGTCCGAGACTATGAGCGCCTTGTTCTCTCAGCTCTTATAGCACGACGCTCGGCCTCGGAGATGTCTTCTCGCAGTAGTGCAGAGGTGGCCGTCCAGTCGAACGGGACGTCAGACGGCACTACTCGCCCGAGTTTTTGCCATTGAGCGTCGAGGTAGTCGGCGAATATCCGTCCGCGATTGATTCGCTCAAGGATGCTATGAACGTCTGCCAACCGCATCCGGAATTGCACATCGGTGATCGGCGTGTCGACCACCATAGCGTCAAGGTAGACGAATCTAGCTAACATTGACTTATACATATAACTGCCGACTGTCGTGATTCGAAAAGGCCCCTCGGCGCCCGCAGAGTATGGGGCCTGCAGTAGACCACGTGCCAGCGCCACGTCGAGGTGCAGGCCAACTTGCTCTTGTGCGTAGCCGCACTCTTGCGCAAGTTTATAGACCTCAGACGTCTCGACAAATCCTTTGGAATTCTCTGCCAGCCCCGCCTGGTCGACGTAGGCAAGGATTAGAGGAAGTAGAAAGTGCTCCCTACCGTCGTCCGAATGAATGTCCAGGACGTTGCACACCTTGCTTACGGAGGGAATATAGTAGTTGTAGTCACCGAAAATAATCGCCCGTAGGAATTCATGAACGGGTACCGAGTAGACTTCACCCTGCCCCGCCACCTCCAGCACTCGCTGCACTGAAACGTACCCACTGCCGATGAAGGTATTCAGAAACTCAAGGGCGGTGCGCGTATTACCACCACTCAGGTTATCGATGATCTCATTTAGCTGGTAATTCTCGGAGAACGCCTTTATGTATGCTTCAAGCACAGCACGCATAGAGGGCGTATTGATTGAGAACTGGATCTGGAAGTCTCCGGTCTCTGCAGCGTCCAGTAGTTTCGCGTGAGCCCATTTCAAGCGTCGCATAACAACTTGGTCGGCCCGTGGAGGTGATACCGTAAACACCTTGAGCGGATAGGCAGCAAGCGAGCCTTTGCTCTTGGATTGGTACATCGTTTCCGGGCGAAGCGTTACGAATACAGTACCGGGCCATCCGTCCGCCAGTGACTGAGCGATAAGAAAGACCTCGTCCTGAAACTCTGAGCTCCGCTGATCGATGTTGTCAAGGACAAAAACGGGAGATCGTCGTCGGGATTTCGCTAGATGCTTCAGGCTCGCGCGGAGATGTTCCGGTACATCGGCGGTTAACCCGGCGAGCATTTCTAGCTCTTTTTGCCGATAGAGTGATGGGTCTACGCTCTTGAACTCTCCCCACAACCCGCGCTCGAAACGATCTAGCTCATCCTTGTAGACGGCGCGTATAAAGGCGGCCTCATGAATATCGACACCGTGCTTTACCCGCATCTGCTGAGCCAGTCTCATAACAACGTATGGACGAAGGTCTGGCGCGAGAGCCGGTTCCTTGCCGAAGTCTACGTAGAAGACGTATGCATTCGAGAGGACTTCCTGTGCCTCGACCTGCAGCAGATGCCGTATGAACATACTCTTGCCAACGCCAACATCGCCCACCAAGACCAGTGGGCGATTGCTCATCGCTGACAGCAGTGTGCTGCTCTTGAGTGAGGGGTTAATACCGCGGCGATTAGTGACGGATTCGGGTGAGACCGGTAGATCGCTGTTCAGTGACACGTATCGCGATCTGAGAATCTCTTTGCTAACCGCGGCGTACTGCGAAAGCGCGCCGGTTTCGCAGTAGCAGTTACGTATGAAGTCTTCCTTGACATCGCCAGAAGTTCCAAGATCCTGGAGAAAGAGTTCTCCGAGAATCTTAAGGTCAGTCTCCAGTTCGGTCCTCTCGCGAAGAGTCCGATAGCGCCGAATCTGATCGGACATCTTTCCGGGGGCTAGGGGGCGAGGATTGCGACCCAACAGTAATCGTTGCAGATGGCGGAGTGCAATCCCTTCGCGGGACAGGTTATTCCAAAGAACGCCGAACTCGTCAACCATCTCTGTGACTGACGAAAACATCAATGCGCGCCCTTCTAGCGGGCGGACACCGTCTTGGCGCGATGCATAAAAAGCAATTATCTGATGCCCGTTGCATAGTACTGCGATGGGCACGCCGCGTTCGTGGCAATATCCGAGAACCTGCCGGATAGCGCTGTCGGTAGTAGCGTCTTCGCGTAGAGTTGGCAAGTCAATGGACCGTCGCCCTACCAGCCCTGCAGGAATGTTGAAGTGGACGCCTTCCCTCTTCGCCTCGACCACCATTTGCGGGTTAGGGCTTCCGATCACGTAGTCTGCGATTCGTCCGTCGAAACGGTCTTCCGCAGTTATGTCTCCAGGTCGCCAGTCAAGGCAATCCGTCAGCAACCGGTCGATCAGTCGAATCCGGGTAGTCGCCTCATTGAGCGGGGCCGCCTCAAGCTCCCGCCCGATCTCTTCAAGCTTCTGCTTCGAGGTTTGAAAGCGATCCATCGAGGTGTTCCCTCCCGCTCCAGCGCTTCGCACATCTTCTCAGACCCGCTATAACGAGGTTGGGAGGGTTGCTAGCTGGAGTACCGAGCGCATGCAAGTCAAGCGGTACTGATCTTTGCCTCCCGGCCGTCCATCCTGCCACCTCTGTACCGCACAATCACTCACCCGAACCGATACTTGAGCCAGCCGCTCGGCGAAGATCATCGGAACCCAATCTGGATCCGGGCTAAGCTTGAGAAGCATTGTCAAAGGTCCACGAGCGTTGGCAGCGTTCGAGCTGGCCACAGCCACGATCTGCCGGATCGAGTGATCTTCAAAAGTGCAGGCTCGCTAGCGGTTCTTAGTCCCCTTCCTGCGTGGGGCCGGCGCGGCACGGATCCCCCAGGAAGTACAGCAGCAAAGTACAGCAACCGACCCCACCGAGCCGGACCATGCCAACGCTGAAACCCTTGTGTAGCAACGAATCCGGCTTCACCGAACCGCACTGCCGCGACTCCGTAGGTTCAGGGTTCGAGTCCCTGGCGGCCCACGGGCTTGGGCGCCCCCTGCTCGCTCGTCCCTTCGGGACGGCTCGCCGGGGCGCCCGTCATACCCCGCGCACGGCTTCGCCGTGCTCCCCATCGGGGGAGCTGCGCTCCACCCGCGCCCCCTCAAGACCGTCCCCAACCGGACCTGGGCCCAGCGGCGGTCTGCCTCCTGTATGAGGTGCTCGTAGGTCATCGGCGCCGAGAAGCGACGATCACCATGTCTGCCGTCTCCATGCGCCGGACTGCAGGCCGGGCCTGCGGGCGGCGCCCGGCTGGGGTGGTGGACGCGGCGGCATTCCATCGGGGCGAGACCGGATGACCGTTTCCGGCGTACCGTGCACCGGCCTCAGCACGTCAGCGGTCGCGGAGGGTGGTGGAGGGCGGTTCGCCGCAGGTGGCGTGGTGGCTGGCGGTGAAGCGGCTGTGGTTGGCGAATCCCCAGCGGGCGGCGATGGCGGTGACGGTCGCGCCGGTGGTGGGGTCGACGTCGAGGAGGTCCTGATGGGCCCGGGCGAGCCGGACCCGGCGCAGGTACTGCATAGGGCTCATCTGGTGGTGGCGGGCGAAGGCGTACTGCAGCGCGTGGGCTGACATGGCACTCGGCGGCGAGTTCGGCCAGGTCGAGGTCGGTGTGGGCGTGAGCGTGGATGTAGGTCTCGGCTCGGCGCACGGTGGCCGGTGTCGCGTCGCGGCCGTGCAGCCCGTGTTCGGGCAGCCGGGTGTTGGGGAACACAGTGAGCGCGGTGGCGGCCAGCGTGCGGGTGGCGCTGCCGAGGATCAGTGGGCTGCCGGCGGTCTCGTCCCCGCACGAACGCCGCGGCCCGCTTCCAGTGCTCGGCGGCCGCCGCTGAGGCCGGCGCCAACGACGGGAACCGCAGCGGCGCGAGGTTGTCGCCCGGCAGGGCGCCGACGGCCCGGGCCAGGGCGGTGGCGGGGATCGTGATGATGGCCACCCGCAGCTGGTGGCATTTGACGACGTAGTCGCCCTCCGGCCAGGCGCCCAGGGACACCTCTCCGGCCCGGTAGGTGTGCAGCGCGGCGATCGCGACGTTGCGGGTCATCTCGTCGGCCACCAGAGGTGAGGCCAGCGGCGACGGGTCGTCCATCAACGCACCGTTGGTCAGGTCGACCACGGCCCGCCAGTGATCTCCTCCTCGACCGCTGAGGAGATCGAGGAGCGCTCCGGCGGTGCGAGGTGCGCATCGGGAACCGACATTGCCGCCCTCCCGGTCGAGCCCACGCTGCAGGGATTGGTAGACGCACCCCCACCATGCGCATCGACCATCCCCGAAACGAAGCACTCGCGCGTGACACGATCGGGTGCTTCCGGATTCCAGGAGCCACCACGCGCCGGGTCGGGTGGAGGTCCGGCCAGGCGCGTGGTGGGTCGTGTTCCGGCGGTCAGCCCGGGTAGCGGATCAGGCCGATCGGGCTGGACGCGTGGGTGACGGTGCGCAGGGCGCCGGTGTCGCGGGCGATCAGTTCGATGGTCACGGAGCCGACCTGGAACGGGTCGGTTTCGCTCGGGGTGAGGTGCAGCAGGAGCGGGCCTTCGGGGTGGGCGCCGAGGACGTGGCGGGCGTCCGGCTGGCCGTACTCGACGCCGCCGTTGGTGGGGCGCTGGGCGCCTGGGATGTCGTCGGGCAGCGGGTACCGGTGGGTGAGGCGGCCGGTCTCGAGGTCGAACCCGACGAGGAAGGTGTGCTGGCCGGCGGCCGAGCCCGGGTCGGTCGCGTCGTGGGTACGCATGAACAGGGTGCGGTCGTCCGTGTCCAGGATCGGTGCCCCGAAGGCCTCCGGCAGCGTCTCCGTGGGGCGCAGACCCAGGTCGGTCGTGGGGATGTCGCGGATGACCCGCCCGGTCGTGCCGTCGGCCAGGCGCAGACCGGAGAAGGACGACTCGGGCAGCGGGCACAGCAGGAGCTCGCCCGAGTTGCGCACCGCGCACACCCGGGCGGTGCGCGGCAGTTCCGGCGGCGCCGTGCTGCGGGCCGCGGTGGTGAGGTCGACCGTGTACGTGACGCCGGACCGGCTGGAGGGCTGCACCACCAGCCGCCGGCTGTCCGGGGACCAGCTCGCGCCGGCGCTCGTGTCCACGCCGGCGAACTCCTGCCGTGCGGTGCCGGTCAGGTCCCGCAGCACCCACGATCCTTCGGAGCGCAGCACCAGCAGCCACCGGCCGTCCGGCGACATCCCGTCCACGCGCAGGCCGTCCACCTTGTACTGGCGGCCGTCCGCGGCGAGCAGGGCCCAACGTCCCTGGTCGCCGTCGTACAGGAAGGCCAGCGTGGCCGGGCCGACGCCGCGGTCCTCGGGGAGCACCGGCGCGGACCGCTCCAGGGCCAGCTGCCGTGGCAGGCCGTCGGCGGCCGTCGACGGCTCCTGACCGCCTCCGCCGCTGAGCGGCCAGGCGACGCCGACCAGGCCGGCGACCACGAGCAGGGCCGCCGCGACCGGGACCAGCCGGGTCAGCGTCCGGCGGCGCCGGACCACCTTCACGGCACGGTCGGTCACGTCGTAGACGCGTGCGTCGTCGGCCGCGTCGACCAGCGCATCCTTCAGGGACATCATGCCGGCACCTCCGAGTCCTCGATGAGTTCCACCAGTTCAGGAGCCACGACCCGGAGCCGGGCGAGGGCGTGATGGGTCTGGCTCTTGACCGAGCCCACCGAGCAGCCGAGCGTGTCGGCGGTCTCGGCCTCGGACAGGTCCTCGAAGTAGCGCAGGACGATCACCGCACGGTGTCCCGGCGCCAGCCTCGCCAGCGCGTTGCGCAGCACGATCCGGCGCACCGCGTCGGCGGACTCGTCCCGCCCGATGTCCCGCTCCGGCGGGTCGGCGGCCAGCACCTCCCGGCCGCGCCGGCTCCGCCACGACGAGACGTGCTCGTGGTAGAGCGCCCGCCGCACGTAGGCGTCCGGCGTGCCCCCTTGGACCACCCGGCGCCAGTGCCGGGCCACCTTGATGAGCGTCACCTGCACCAGGTCCTCGGCCGCATGATGCTCGCCCGTCAGCAGGTACGCGACCCGCGACAGGCGGCCGATCCGTGCCGAAACGAACTCCCGGAAGCTTGCCTCATCGTCCACCGGCACCCCCTCATGACTGTGTCGCCCCGGTACACGAGGGGAACGGTGTCTGAGGTTGGCAGCCCGTCCGACCAACGCCGAACGGGCCCGGACGGACGGACGGTCTACGCCTCGAGCAGCCACCACGCGATCGGGACGCCGCCGGCGGGGGCGGCGGCGTTGAGGTGCAGGCGGAGCTCGCCGGTGGCCGGGTTCGGCACCGCCGCCTTCACCCAGACGGCGGTGCTGCGCTGGGCGAGCGCGAGGGCCCGGGTCGAGGCGTACACGTGCAGGCCGGTGACGGTCACGCTGTTGGCGCCGGCCGGCACGGTCGCCAGGCCGCTGCGGCTGAAGCGCGTCTGGCCGCGGACGGAGAGGGCGGTCTTGCTGTACTCGTCCGGGGCGGAGGCGACGACGCCGATGCCGCCGAGGTCGCCGGCGACGCCGATGACGCCGTAGCCGATGTCGCTGCGGCCGATGACGCCGTTGCCGTTCGAGGAGTACCCGAGGACGCCCGCGTCGAAGCCGGTGGCGTCGACGGCGACGGTGGCGGTGTTGCGGACGTCGAGCGTGGCGGCGTCGGAGGTCGAGCGCAGGATGGTGGACTCGGTGCCGGCGTTGTTGTCGGCGCCCTGGAGGACCGGGTCGCCGGGCGCGGCGGCGGCCGGGGTGGCGGTGGTCATCGCGGCGGCGACCGCGGCCACGCCGCCGGCTCCCGCTCCGGTGAGGATGCCGCGTCGGCTGAGCCGGTTCGATGGCTTCTGGTTGGCCATGACTGATGCTCCCCTCGTGTCGTGGTCATCGTGACCACGTCCAGCTTCGGGGCGGCAAAACCCGAGGTCGAGCGGCTATCCGTCTGCGTTCCCGGCGGAATAGTGGTTGCTTGACAATTCAAAGACTCCAATTCGAATTCAATTTTCCACTGTACCGGAATCATTCATGCCCTAACGATGGCGGCCCCGGGCGGGGGCAGCCGGGCCCCCCGGGGCCCGGGACGGGCGCCCCGGCGGGGTGGAGTTGCTCGGGTGGAGGAAAGGGTCGCCGGCCTTCCGCGCGTCGGGCGCGCCCGAAACGATCGGCGTGACATTGTTTGGCCCGAATCAACTGCCCGAATACACCCATTTGGGCAAATTTGGGAGGATTTGTGGAGCGAAAGACCGTGAAGGGGCTCGCCCTCTTCACCGCGGCGGCCACGGCGTTGGTCGTCGTCCCGGCGACCGGCGCCTCGGCCGCGCCCGGTGCGGACACCGCGGGAGCCGCCAAGATCACGTGGGGTCAGTGCGAGAGCCCGGGCCTGCAGCGGCGGGGCGCCGAGTGCGGCCTGCTCGACGTGCCGCTGGACTACAGCAAGCCCAACGGCAAGAAGATCCAGATCGCCGTCTCGCGGATCAAGGCGAAGGTCGCCGCGAAGGACTACCAGGGCGTCATGCTCGTCAACCCGGGCGGCCCCGGCGGCTCCGGGCTGACGCTGTCGGTGCTGGGCGAGTACGTCCCCAACGGCGCCGGCCAGGCGTACGACTGGATCGGCTTCGACCCGCGCGGCGTCGGCTCCAGCGTTCCCGCGCTGTCCTGCGACAACGACTACTTCAACGGTCCGCGTCCGGAGTACATCCCGTGGAACCAGAGCATCGAGAAGACCTGGCTCGACCGGTCCAAGAACTACGCCAAGGCCTGCGGTAAGGCCGGCGGCGCGCTGCTGGACCACATGACGACGGTGGACTCCGTCAACGACATGGAGTCGATCCGCAAGTCGCTCGGCGCCAGCCAGATCAACTTCTACGGCTTCTCGTACGGCACCTACCTCGGCCAGGTCTACGGCACGCTGCACCCGAAGCAGGTGCGCCGCATGGTGCTGGACGGCAACGTCGACGTGCGCAAGGTCTGGTACCAGGCGAACCTGGACCAGGACGTGAACTTCGAGCGCAACGAGCGCATCTGGTTCGACTGGGTCGCCAAGTACGACTCGGTCTACCACCTGGGCAAGACCGGCACCGAGGTGCAGCTGCGCTGGTACGCGGAGCAGAACAAGCTCCGCAGCAAGCCGGCCGGCGGTGTGGTCGGCGCGGACGAGTTCGCCGACATCTTCCTGTACGCCGGCTACTACCAGTCGACGTGGCTGGAGCTGGCCGAGGCGTTCGCCGGCTGGGCCAACGACAAGAACACCGACCTCATCGTCGCGGCGTACGAGAACTACGTCGCCCCCGGCGACGACAACGGCTTCGCGGTCTACAACGCGGTGCAGTGCACCGACACCCAGTGGCCGCAGAGCTGGAACACCTGGGAGCGCGACAACTGGCGCACGTTCCTCAAGGCGCCGTTCATGACCTGGGACAACGCCTGGTACAACGCGCCGTGCCTCTTCTGGCCCGGCAAGGTGTCCAAGCCGGTCAAGGTCGACGGCTCGAAGGTCCAGAGCGTGCTGTTCGTCGGCACGACGCTGGACGCCGCCACGCCGTTCGAGGGCAGCCTCGAGGCGCGCCGCCGCTTCCCCAACAGCGCGCTGCTGGCCGAGGTCGGCCAGACCACGCACGCCAACTCGCTCAACGGCAACGAGTGCGTCGACAACGTGATCGCCGACTATCTCGCGACCGGTAAGCTGCCGGCCCGCAAGCAGGGCGACCGGGCCGACGCCACCTGCGACCCGCTGCCGCAGCCCGACCCGACCGAGGTCTCGCTGCAGGCGAAGTCGCTGCGGGCCGACAGCAGCGCGGTGCGCGCGCCGCTGTTCCCCGTGCACCACTAGATCGCGCTGCACAAACAGCGGGGCCCCCGGAGAACCGGGGGCCCCGCTTTCGTACAGGAGCTACTGCTGGACGATGAACTCGACCCGGCGGTTGATCGCCTTGGCGGCGTCGCTGGTGTCGGGGACCTTCGGGCGGGACTCGCCGAAGCCCTTCGAGGACAGCCGCTCCGGCGCGATGCCCAGCGCGACCAGCGTGTCGAGGACCGTCTTGGCACGGGCCTCGCTCAGCGTCTGGTTCCTCGCCTCGGTGCCGGTGCTGTCGGTGTGGCCCTCGATGCTGATCCGGATGCTGGGGTTGGCCTTCAGGATCGAGGCCACGTTGGCGACGACCGCCTGGCCCTGCTGGGTCAGCGTCGCCTTGTCGTTCTCGAACTCGACCGTCGGCAGCGCCACCAGCTGCGTCTGCACCTGCTCGGCCTTGGCCTCGCCGATCGCCAGCTCGTTGCGCACGATGCCGGTGACCTCGCGGGCCGCCTGCTCGGCCTGGTCCTTGACCGCCTGCGACACCACGGTGCCGGTCAGCGTCACGGTGCCGCCCTGCAGGTCGACGACCCCGGCCTTGGTCTCCTTGCCGAGCGCGACGAGCACCGGTGCCAGTGCTGCGATCTTGACGCCGTCGGTGCTGCGCTTGGCGTCGACGGTCACCTCGTCGAGCACGTTCTCGCTGCCGAAGGCCGTCTTCACCGCGTCGGCGAGCGCCGACTTGGCGGCGTCGTCGGCCACGGTACCGGTGAGCGTCGCCTTCCCGGCGTCGACGAGCAGCTTCACCGCGACCGGCGACGGCGGCACCTCGACCTTCGGCGGCGCGATCACCGTCACGACCCGTACGCCTTCCACGGCGCGCGAGACGTCCTCGGCCTTCTGCTTCTCGTCGGCGGAGCCGACGCGCACCGTGCCGTCGCGCCCCGTGAACGACACCTGCGCGTCGATCCCGGCGTTGCTCAGCGCGACCTTCGTGTGGTCGGTCAGCACGTTCTCGACGTGGTGCCGGAAGGGCACCTCCATGCCCGCCGCGAGCGCGGCCAACCCGACCACGCCGACCACGATCGGCACCACCGGGTTGACCCTGCGCAGCTCGTGCCGCACGGTCCGGGTCGTCGTCGTGCCCGCCATCAGGCGGACCCGGCGTCGCTGCCGGCGGTCTCGGCGGTGCCGCCGAGCGGAGGCTTCGCGGTCGGCTCCCGGCCGGCGATCAGCCAGTCGGTCAGCTCCTTGAACTCCTCTTCCTTGCCGTCGGCGAGCAGGCGCGCCTGCCGGGCCCAGGTGACGATGCTCGGGGCGAACCGCAGGTCGGCCGCCTCGATCGCGGTGCGCAGCGTGTCCACGTCGGACTCGGCGAGCTTCACGTAGGTCCGGATGCCGGCGGCGAGGAGCGCGGCCGACATCTTCGGGCCGATCCCCTCGATCCGCTGCAGGTTGTCCGGCGGCCCGTCGTCCACGGCCACCGCCGCGACGACCGGCTCGGGCTCGGGCTCCGGCTCGACGACCGGCTCGGGCTCCGGCTCGGGTGCGATCTCGGCAGCCGGCTCCGGCTCCGGTTCGGGCTGCGGCTCCTGTACGGGCTCAGCCGCGGCAACGGGATCCGGTGCCACGACGGGCTTCTTGGGGGTCGGCTCACGACCGGCGATCAGGTAGTCCGTGAGCTCCTTGAAGGCAACCTCGTCGCCGTCCGCGAGGAGCCGCGCCTGACGGCTCCACGAGCCGATGCTCGGTGCGAATCGCAGATTGGCGTTGGCGAGCGCGTCTTCCAAGGTGGACCGCTCGGCATCGGCCAATGCGGCATAGGTGGTGATGCCTGCCGCCTTCAGCGCCGCGGCGATCTTGGGACCGATGCCTTCGATCCTGGCGAGGTCGTCCTCGGCCTTGGGCGCTTCCGCCGCCTCGGGCGCGTCCCCGAGGACCGGCACCGCCGCGAACGCGGACTCGACCTCGGCGACCAGTTCGTCATCCACAACGACCGGGTTGTCCACAGCGGGCGTCTCGGTCGCGGCGACCGGCTCGGGGTCGGGAGTAGGTTCGGATTCGGCAGAGGGTTCGGCTTCGACGAGGGGCTCGACGTCGGCGACCGGCTCGGTCTCCTCGACCGTGACGGGCGCCGGGTCCTCGACGACCGGGTCTCCTGCCGCGGGCTCGGCCGGCAGCGACTCGGCCGCGGAAGCCGCGACCGGTTCGGGCTCGGGGTCGGCCTCCGCGACGGGTTCGGACTTCGCGAGCGCGACCGGCTCGGGCTCCGCGACGGGCTCGGGGTCGGGGTGGGCAACAGGTGCCGGCTCCGCGACGGGCTCGGCAACGGGCTCGGGGTCGGCAGCCGGCTCGGGGTCGGCGGCAGTCGCTGGCGCCGCGACGGGCTCAGCGTCGGCGACCGGCGCCGGCTCCGCGGCCGACTCGGCGACGGGCTCGGCCGGCGCGGCGGCGACGAGGGGTTGGGGGGTCGCGGGGGTGGTGGTGGTTTCCTCGGAACGGATCCGGCGCACCTGACGGCCCCACCAGAGGTAACCGACGAGCAGGCCGAGGAGGAACGCAACGATGATGAACAACAGTGACTGGTTGATGAACCAGGTCACGACGGGCCTCCGGGGGGAAAGTGACCGACGCGTGATTGGGGGAAGTTTGCGGGCAGCTTTCCATACCTCGATAGCTTCGCAACAGAGCCGGAAAGACGGCGCGACCTGCCGGTTCTGTTCGATCACGGCGGGCGTGGGCGGGGCGCGGGAAAACGTTGCGGAGCATTTGCGCTGATGAGAGGGCATGTGACGGGGCGTGACCGCCAGGGCGGCGGAAAATCCGTGCAACCGTTGATGTGGTGCCGATGGAAAGCTTGGTGCTGAAGCTCACGACATGGCAGGTGAACTGGAGGTCGACGAAGCATGGGCAAGACGACACGGGTCCTGACCCTGGCGGCGGTCGCGGCTGCGGCGGGTGGGGTGGCGTGGGCGCTGCGTGACCTTCCGGCGCAGCTGGGCGCGGTCGCGTCGGGGGCGAGGGCGGAGCGGATGCGGCGTTCCCCGCAGTTCGGGGACGGCAAGTTCGTCAACCCGGTGCCGGCCGAGGCCCTGCCGGACGGCGCGATGGCCAATGCGTTCCGCCAGCTGATCTTCGGTCAGCAGCCGCGGCGGCCGCAGGGGGTGATCCCGGTGGTGCGGCCGGTGTTCCCCGCGAAGCAGGACGGCGACCTGCACGTCACGTGGCTGGGGCACTCGACGGCGCTGGCGGAGGTCGAGGGCGTGCGGGTGCTGTTCGACCCGGTGTGGAGCGAGCGGTGCTCACCGACGTCGTTCGTGGGGCCGAAGCGGCTGCACCCGATGCCGCTGGGGCTGGAGGAGCTGCCGAGGATCGACGCGACCGTCATCTCGCACGACCACTACGACCACCTGGACCTGGCGTCGATCAAGGCGCTCGCCAGGACGCAGCAGGCGCCGTTCCTGGTGCCGCTGGGCGTCGGCGCGCACCTGGAGCGCTGGGGCGTGCCGCTGGACCGGATCATCGAGCTGGACTGGGACGAGTCCGTGGAGGTCCGGCACGTCACGCTGACCGCCACGGCGGCGCGGCACTTCTCCGGCCGCCGGTTCACCCGTGACGGCACGCTGTGGGCGTCGTGGGCGGTCAAGGGCGAGCGGCGCAGCGTGTTCTACACGGGCGACTCCGGCTACTGGGGCGGTTACAAGGAGATCGGCGAGCAGCACGGGCCGTTCGACGTGTCGCTGATCCAGGTCGGCGCGTATGGCGACGCGTGGCCGGACATCCACATGAAGCCCGAGGACGGGGCGAGCGCGCACCTCGACGTGCGGGCCGGGGTGCTCATCCCGCTGCACTGGTGCACGTTCAACCTGGCGGTGCACGCGTGGTCGGAGCCGGTCGAGCGGCTGCTGGACGAGGCCGCCGCGCGGGACATCACGCTCGCGATCCCCCGACCAGGTGACCGGCTCAACATCGACGCGTTGCCGTCAGTTGAACCGTGGTGGCGGGCTATTGCGTAAGGATTAAAAGAGCAGCTCAGGGCACGTGTCGGGGCACACATGCAAGGACCCGACAAAAGGCTGGCGGACGGGCTCCCTCCCGACGTACTGTATCGATACAGAAGGACTGGATCGATGCAGAGAAGGGAGGAGCCCGACCATGAAGGCCACGTTGCAGACCATCGCCGACGAGCTCGGCGTGTCACGCAGCACGGTGTCCAATGCCTACAGCCGGCCGGATCAGCTCTCCCCCGAGCTGCGCGCCAGGATCCTCTCCGCGGCCCAGCGGCTCGGCTACTCGGGGCCCAACCCGACGGCGCGCTCGCTGCGCAGCGGCAAGGTCAACGCGATCGGTGTGCTGCTGACCGACAACCTGTCGATGGCGTTCACCGACCCCTATGCGGTGGCCTACCTGCGCGGGCTCGCGGAGGCGGCCTCGGCGCGGGAGACCTCGCTGCTGCTGCTCAACCTGCCCAAGGACGAGGCGGCCGGCCGGCGCGTCATCAGCAACGCGGCCGTCGACGCCTTCTGCCTCTACTGCGTGCCCGACTGGCACTCGGCGCTGGAGCTGGTGCGCTCCCGCGGCGTGCCGATCGTGATCGGTGAGGACCCGCGGGCGTTCGGGCCGGAGGCGAGCTACGTCGGCATCGACGAGCGCGCGGCGGCCCGACGGCTGGGCGAGCACATCGTCAACCTCGGCCACCGCGACATCGCGGTGGTGGCGCACTGGATCGTCGACGACGGCGTCACCAGCCAGGTGCACGCCGACCCCGACGACCTGCGCTACTACGTGACCGGCGAGCGGGTCCGCGGCTTCCGCGACGCGTTCCTGGCCGCGGGCGTGCCGTGGGAGCGGGTCGTGCTGATCAACGGGGCCGCGAACCAGCGCGAGGAGGGCGCCGAGGCGGCGGCCCACGCGCTCGACCGGCTCGACCGGGCGACCGCGATCCTGTGCACCTCCGACGTCCTGGCCCTCGGCGTGCTCGACGCGCTGCGGGTGCGGGGCCTGCAGGCCGGCCGGGACGTCTCGGTCACCGGCTTCGACGACATCCCGGAGGCGGGCGCCGCCGGGCTCACCACCATCCGCCAGCCCAGCGTCGAGCGCGGGCGGCTCGCGGGAGAGCTGCTGCTCGACCCGCCCGAAGACCCGGCGCTGCGTCGCCTGACGCTGCCCGTATCCCTGGTGGTCAGGTCGACCACCGGACCCAACACTGCCAAGGAGAAGTCATGACCCCGATCGCCCTGATCATGTCGCTGGAGGCCGTCCGCCTGGAGGCGAACTCGGCCATGCCCAACGCCCCCGTCGTCGACGACCGGCGCCGCGAGTCGGCCACCATGGGCAAGATGCGCAACTTCACCGCGCGCACGCTGCGCCGGGCGGCCGACCGAGTCGAGCCCACGCCGGCCCTCACCTACGGGTAAGGCGGGGGCCGGACCGGCCGCGAACCCACGCAGCACGCCTGAACGACGAAGGGCCCGGGGCAACCGCCCCGGGCCCTTCTGCGTGCGGCTAGAGCGCCGCGTAGTCCGGGGTGTCCGCCCGGGCGGTGCTGGCGCGGGCGCCGAGGCCGATCGCGTCGTAGTCCTGCCGGCTGGTGGCCCGCAGGATCAGCGCCCAGATGACGCCGATGACCGCGACCGCACCGTACGCCGCCGGGAACGCCCAGACGGCCGCGTTCTCGGTGCCGGGGGCGAAGCCGAGCAGGCCGCCGAAGTTGTCCACGACGAGCCAGATGATGTACGCCAGCGCCGCCGACGAGATGATCGGGGCGATCAGCCGGGACCAGGCGCCTTCGCCGCGGGCGTCCTTCAGGAAGAACCCGATGACCGACAGCGAGGTCGCGAAGACCAGGAACAGCACGCCGACGCCGCCGGAGGTGCCCAGCCAGAAGAACAGGTTGAGCATCGGGTCCCAGCCCTGGACCGCGAAGAGCACGAGCACGACGAGCGCGATCACGGTCTGGAAGATCGAGCCGGACGACGGGGCGCCGGAGCGGGCCCGGGTGCGGCCGAAGAACGCCGGGAGGACCCGCTCACGGCCGAGCGCGAACGCGTAGCGCGCGGTCGTGTTGTGGTAGCTCAGGGCGGCGGCCGCGATGCTGGTGGTCAGCAGGACGAGGCCGAGGTCGGCGGCCCAGGCGCCGCCCTTCTCCGCGAGGGTCGGGAAGAACGGGCCGCCGGACTCGGCCATCTCCTGCGCGGCCGGCACGGTGGCGTCGACGCCGATGCTGACCGCGGCGGCCCAGCTGGTGACGGCGTACGAGACGACCATGACGGCCAGGCCGAGGAACGTGGCGACGGCGACGGTCCGGTTCTTGCCCTTGGCCTCCTCGGCGAAGACCGGGGCGGCCTCGAAGCCGACGAACGCGGTGACGCAGACGGCGAAGGCCGGGCCGGCCGCGTCCTTCAGCGAGCTCCAGTTCCACGGCTCGAGGCTGACGCCGCCCTCGGCCGGGTTGCTGAGGAAGATGAAGTCGAAGATCGTCACGGCGATCAGCTCGGCGCCGAGCAGGACCATGAGGACCTTGCTGTTGACGTCGACCCGCAGCAGGCCGAGCACGGCGATGACCAGCCACAGCGCGAGCGCCAGGATCCACCAGTCGACGTTCAGGTCGGCCTTGTCCGCCAGGATCAGCGAGGCGTAGAAGCCGAACGCGCCGTACAGGCCGATCTGCAGCAGGTTGTAGGCGAGCAGCGCGACCAGGGACCCGCCGACGCCGAGCGGCCGGCCGAGGCCCTGGGAGATGTAGCTGTAGAACGCGCCGGCGTTGGTGATGTGCCGGGACATGGCGACGTAGCCGAAGCTGAACACGGCCAGCACCACGGCGATGATGACGAACGCGAGCGGGAAGCCGGTCACGCCGACCCAGCCCCAGGCCGACGAGACCAGGGCGCCGACCACCATGAGGGGGGCGGCCGCCGTGAGGGCGAACATGATGACGGACGGCACGCCGAGACGGTCTCGGGCCAGTGCCTGGGATACCACGCTCGGTCGCGCAGGCGACGTTGCGGACATCGGTCCTCCAGGGGGTTTTGAGGGGGAAGGGGAGAGGAAAGTCCGCTAGCCGCGCTGCGACAGCACCGAGTCGCCGACCGCCGCCTCGACCTGCAGGATCAGGTCGCGCAGCGGTGGCGGCAGTGCGCCCACCGCTTGTTGAAGTCTTCTGATGCTGGTCTGGTCGGTGTCCCACAGGACGTGACCGGTGAGCCCGGTCGCGTCGGCCAGGCCGGCGAGGGTGGTGTCGGCGACCCGCATCGGCTCCTGCCCGGTGAGCAGTCGGCGCAGCCGCACCACCCGCCCGGCCGGCAGGTTGATGTCGGTGGCCACCCATCGGGTCGTGGTGCGCAGCAGCCGCCGCACCTGGGTCTGCTCGACCAGGCCGACGCGGGCGAGCCGCTGGCCGACCGCCTCGACCGCGGTCTGGCCGAGGAAGAGCAGCCAGGTGCGGATCTCGCGGTGCTGGGTCTCCGCGACCATGGTGGCGAGGTTGGTGTGGGCGAGCGGGTCCGACGGAGGCTCCCGGTTGATCACTCGCAGCCGGGCGCCCTCGCAGACGATCCGCTGCTCCAGGACGAGCTCGCCGAGCATCGCTCCCGCGAGGCCGAGCTCGACCGCCCGCTGCGACAGACGGGACCGGCCGTCCCTGTCGTCGTGCGCGATCAGGAAGAAGTCATCTGCAAGCAGCATCCGCCCGCACTCCTCGAAGAGGGCAGGGTGAAGCGCGCCACGAACCCCAGCCTGGCGCTAACCGTCACCGCACATCCGTCTTCAGCTCAGTATGGATCCGAAAGATCTCACGGACCCAACGCGAAAGCATGCACTGCGGGACAGTGCCACCGCAACTTATGTAATGAGGATTTTGAATGATTGTCTTCAGGCAAGTGATATTGACGCCGGGCACAGCCAGCGGAGGCTACCGAGCGTGAGGGGCAGTAATTCGGGTCCAAACGGCACTCATTCACACCGTGGGTAACATTCGGATCCGTATGGCTGAGGCATTGTTGAGCTTTATCCGCTGCTGATTGCGGTACAGAAGTCAATGATCGATATCGCACTGGGTAATCGGCGCCGGACGCGCCAAATGGCCGGCTCCCACACAGCGCGTAATGAGAGCCGGCCTTACGTTGCGGGAGCGTCAGGTGGCCGCCTCGGCCGCCTCGTCGACCGCCTCGAGCAGCTCCTCCAGGGCGTACCCGCCGTCGTGGCGGACCCCGTTGATGAAGAACGTCGGCGTGCCGTTGACCCCGCTGCGGACCCCACCGACGAAGTCGCGGCGGACCCGGTCGAGGTGGACGTGCGCGCCGACCTCGTCGGCGATCTCCTCCGACGGCAGGCCCAGCCGCTCGACGCCGACCATGAGCTGGCGCGGGTTGATGCTGCGCTGGTGCTCGAAGAGCCAGTCGTGCGCGGGCCAGAACCGCCCTCTGGCCGCGGCCGCCTCCGCCACCTCGGCGGCGAGCTCGGCGTAGGGGTGCACGTTGGTGAGGGGGAAGTGCCGGTACGTGTAGCGGACCGTCTCGTGCCGCAGCCGCAGCAGGTCCCGCACGATCGCGTGCGCCATGCCGCAGTAGGGGCACTGGTAGTCGCCGTACTCGACCAGCGACACCGTGCCCTCGCCCTGCGTGTGCTCGTCGGGCCCGACCGGCACCACCAGCCGGGCCACCGTCACCTGGAAGGGGGTCGTGGTCACAGCACCGGCCGCCGTCCGCTGTCGAGGCCTTCGAGCGCGTTGAGGATGCCGTCGGCGCCGGGGTTGACGCCGGCGGCCGTGACCTGGCTCCAGGCCACCATGCCGTCGCCGTCGAGCACGAACAGGGCCCGCTCGCAGACCCCCGCGCGATCGTTGTAGACGCCGTACCGCCGGGCCACCTGCCCCTTGGGCTCGAAGTCGGCCAGCAGCGGAAAGGTGATCCCCCGGTCTTGCGCGAACGCCCGATGCGACCAGACGTTGTCCACGGAGATGCCCAGCACGCCGGCGTTGTAGCGCTCGAACTCGGGCATGACCGCCTGGTACAGCGCCATCTGGTCGCCGCAGACGGGGCTCCAGTCGGCCGGGTAGAAGGCGAGCACCGCCGGGCGGCCACGGTACTGGGCCGTGCCGACCCGATGATCCGGTGCGACGGGCAACTCGAAGTCGGGTGCACGCTGTCCTGCGTGCAGCGCCGGGGATACAGAACCGCTCATTCCTCAACGGTTCGCCGGGCTGCGGCGGGGCGGGTCACTCCGACGGGGTGACCGTGGTGACCTTCAGCGGGCTGCCGGTGCACTGCGACTCGAAGCCCGGGTCGGGCAGGCCGGTGACCTTGACCCGCTGGCCGGCGCGCAGCCCGGCGGCGGGCGGGCCGATCAGGACCCACACCACCTTGTCCGTGACCAGCTCGACGCAGGCGCCGGCGACGCGGACCTGGCCGGTGGTGGTGAGGACGGAGAAGTCGTCGGTCGGCTCGTGCGGCGCGGTGGTCTTCGGCACCCCGGACGGCAGCGTGGTGAGCACCGAGGTGTCCGGGCTGGGCGCGCCCTTCGACGGGGAGGGCGCGGGCGTCGAGGACGCGGGCGAGACGGAGGGCGCGGGCGCGGCGGCCGTGTCGGTGGCCCGGTCGGCGGACTTCGCGGCGCACCCGGTCAACGCGACCGGCAGGGACAGTGCGGAAACGGCGAGGAGGAGGCCCAGTGCTCGGTTCATGGCACTTGGACCTCCTCCGGCCGCGCGCGGTTCCGCGCGATGTCGAATCAGCGGCTAGGACCTCAGCCGGTGATGCGGATCTTCACGCTGGTGCCGTTGGTCGACAGCACCTTGATCTTCACACCGTTGTTGGGGACCTTGACACCGTAGTACGTGTTGGTGGCGGGGTCCTCACGGTAGTAGTTCTTGCTGTCGTCGAACGTGGCGACACCGTTCTGGCCGCGGATGTAGCTCGAGGTGCTGTTCGGGCCGTAGTGCAGCGAGAACGAGCTGGCCTTGGTCAGGCCGAAGGTCGCGTCGTAGCCCTGGATGCGCGGACGCCACGGGGTGCCGTCCAGCTTGTAGACCAGGTCCGGGTGCGCGTCGATCGGCAGGATCAGGCCGCCGCCGTGGTGCTGGCTGGTGTTGTTGTCCGAGTACGAGGTGTCCCAGTACGTGACCAGGAGACCCTGCTCGTACGCGAAGTGCTCGACGAGGTCGGGCTTGTCCGCGAACCCGAAGTTGTACGGCCCGGTCTTGAGGTACTGGTCCCAGGACGTGTACTGACGGTTCGAGGCGATGTAGAAGTTGTCGTAGGCGGTGGTCAGCGTGCTGCCCACGGCGGTGAACCCGACCGCGGCCCAGCCGTTGGCACCGGCCTCGGCACCGTCGGCGAAGACCGTGGTGGCGCCGTTGGTCACCTTGATGTCGTCGGCGAAGAAGCCCATGCCGCCGGCGGCACCGTCGGTGAAGTAGTGGAACCGCAGGCCGACCGTCTTGCCCGCGTAGGCGGACAGGTCGAACGACGCCGGCACGAAGCCGTTGCTGGCACCGTCGATGCCGTTGCCCTCGGCGGCGGTGGTGATCGTGCCCGGGATCGACTTGAAGCCGGTGCCGTCGTCCACCTCGACGTAGGCGTAGTCACACGCGTCGGGGCCGCAGTCCTCGATGTCCCACGCCGCCTTGAAGCTCAGCGTCGTGGTCCCGGCCGGGATCGCCACGCTGCGGGTCAGCGAGTTGTTGAGGTTGTCGCCGGAGCCGCTCCACCAGGACTTGGTGCCTTCCGGCGGGGTGGGCAGCTGGGTGACGATCTGCTTCTTCGGCAGGACCACGACGACGGCCTGGGCCTTGTTGCTGTTGTACTCGTGGGGCCCGAGGTCGAGCGTCTTGTTCTGCCCCGCCACGACGATCTCGTAGTCGAGCCAGCCGAGCTGCAGCTTGTCCCAGGCGCCGAGGTCGGCGGCCCGGTCGCCGATGTTGTTGTCGCCGGCCTTGCTGACCCGGCTCTGCGCCATGATGGTCCACCAGTTGACCGGGTTCTCGGCGTTGCCGCCGGCGCCCGAGGTGTCGTAGTGGTCCGGCAGGCCGAGGTCGTGGCCGTACTCGTGCGCGAACACGCTCAGGCCGCCGTTCTCGGGCTGGATCGTGTAGTCACGGATCCACAGACCGGTGTTGCCGATCTGCGTGCCACCCATCTGGTTGAACGTCGGGCCGCTGGTGAAGTTCTGGAACGCCGCCCAGCGGTGGCTCCAGATCGCGTCCTCGCCCTGGTACGGGTCACCATCGGCCTGGTCGCCACCGGAGTGGACGATCTGGAAGTGGTCGATGTAGCCGTCGGGCTCGTTGAAGTCGCCGTCGCCGTCGTAGTCGAAGCGGTCCCACTGGTCGTAGGAGGCGAGCGTGGCGGCGATGTCGGCGTCGGTCTTGCCCTGCGCCTTCTGGCCCGCGACCCACGCGTCGACCGCGTCACGGATCAGGAACCAGGTGTTGCTGCAGACGTTGCTGGCGCACGGGTAGCCGTTGCTGCGGCCGTACCGGGCCTCGTTGTACGGGACCTTGACCCAGTCGGTCACCAGACCGTCGACGCTGTAGCGCCCCGACGACTGCTTCTCGTAGTACGTCTTCAGGGACTCCGCGCCGCTGCCGGTCGCGAAGTACTTGTTGTAGAAGTACTGCTGGCTGAAGTCCTGCTCCCAGAGGGTCGAGTTGTCGACCGACCGGTCCGGCTCCGGGATGGCGTTGTGCAGCGGGCCTTCGAACGTCGTCGGGCCGGGGGTGGCCGCCGACGTGTCCTGGTCCGGGTAGCTCGGGTGCCGCGTGTTACCGAACTCCGCGAGGACGACGAAGATCTTGTCGGTCTTCTCGCGGCTCAGCTCGACGTACTGGTCGACGCGGGCCTTCTTGGTCTTGGTGTCGCCACCCTTCCCGGTCTGGCCCTTCTTGCCGATCTTCACGACCGTGCTGGAACCACGCTTCTCCGGCGTCGCCTGACCGCTCAGGATCTGCGAGATCGCGACCTCACGGGATTCGCGCCGCTTGTCCTCCAACGGGTTCGGCAACTCGTCGGAGGGTGACGCGGCGTCGGCTACGGACGGTTCCCCGGCTGCCGGCACCGCGTACGCGGCACCACCCCCGGCGAACACCCCCATACCCGACGCAAGCGTGAGACTCAGAAGTCCCACGGTCAACTTACGCACAGGTACCTCCCTGGTGGGGCTAAGCACCCAGGCATGATGTCGATGCCTCGATGCACCTGTCGCGAGAGACTAGGTGGTCCTTGCAGGGTGTAAAGATCCACATCGGGTAAAGGGTGGTGGTGCGAGGGTCAAAGCAAGGGTGAACCCGTCTATTGAGCGCGATCTCTCAATGCGGTGAGGTCCCGTACGATCACGTGCAGGCGACCGGTCTGGATCAAGCCCTCCTCACGCAGCGTGCGCAACGCCTTCGTGACCGCCTCACGCGACGACCCCGTCCAGCCGGCGAGCTCGTCCTGCGACAGCGGCAGGCCGATCCGCAGCCCCTCGTCTGTCCGCTCGCCGAAGCGCTCGGCGAGCTCGACGAGGCGGGCCGCGACCCGCCCGGTGGTGTCGTAGGCGCCGAACTCGATCCGCTTGCGGTCCGCGTCGCGGAGCCGGCCGATCAGCTCGCGCATGAGCAGCATCGAGACGCGCGCGTGGCCCAGCAGGTAGCGCTCGAACTCCGGCGACGGCACGGCGAGCGCGACGACCGGTTCGAGGGCGGTGACGGTCGCCGACATCGGGCCGCCGTCGACCGCGGACAGCTCGCCGAGCAGCGCGCCGGGGCCGCGCACGGCGAGGACCACCTCGGTGCCGGAGGCGGTGTCGGAGGAGACCTTCACGCGGCCGGCCTTGAGCACGATCACCGACTCGGAGCGGCTCGCCTCGCGGTAGATGACCGCGCCGCGCTTCCACTGCCGCCGGTGCCCGGCCGCCTCCAGCGCGGCCTGCTCGTCAGAATTCAGGAGATCGAAGAACTCGGTCAAGCTGCCTCCTCGCTCCGCTCGTCACCAACTCGAGTTCAGCAGGTCGAAGAACTCGGTCACGGATGCATACTCTCCACCACATATGCCCGGACTGTCTGTCGGCGTCCTTTCACTTCGAGGTCGCCGAGGGGGGTCGCGACCACGCCGCGCAGCGCGTCGTGGGTGGCGCCGCCGATGACGACCTGGCCGGGCTCGGCGATCGTCTGCAGGCGCGCCGCGACGTTGACGGCGTCGCCCATCGCGTTGAAGCCGCGCAGCAGCTCGCTGCCGATGTTGCCGACGAGCGCCGGGCCGGTGTTGGCGCCGACCCGGAAACGCGGCCAGCCGGGGTGCCCGGCGGCGATCACCCGCACCGCGTCCTGCATCTGCAGGGCCGCGCGGACCGCCCGCGTCTCGTGGTCGTCCTGCCGGGCGGGCGCGTTGAACAGCGCCAGCAGCGCGTCGCCGACGAACTGCACGATCGTGCCGCCGTTGTCGAGGATGCAGGGGACGGCGACCCCGTGGTACCGGTTGAGCATCTCGACGATCTCGCCCGGCTCGACCGCCTCGGAGAAGGTCGTGAAGCCGCGCAGGTCGGCGAAGAGCGCCGTGACGTCGACCAGCTGGCCGCCCAGCGCGGCCTGGCCGGGGTCGGCGAGCAGCGCGGCCGCGACGTCCGGCGACATGTACTGCCGGAAGAGCGTCGACAGCTCCCCGTACAGTCGCGCGTTCTCCAGCCCGATGGACAGCTGGTTGGCGAGGGTGGCGCGCAGCTCGGGGCGCCCGGTGGCGGGGATCCGCACCCCGCCGGCGACCTTGCCCTTGACCGTCAGCGGCAGCACGTCGGCGCCGGTCACGGCGGCGACGCCGCCGGAGACGAGGCCGACCTCGACGGCGCCGAAGGACGGGCGGACCGCGTCGACCGCCGAGCGCAGGAACTCGTCCTCGCCGGCGCCGACGCGGGCCTGCTCGCCGACGGTGACGAGGGCGCCGAGCCGGCCCGTCAGGTCGCGCTCGGCGAGCAGCGCGGCGGCGGCCCGGTCGAGCACCTCGGCCTGCTTCTCGGTGAGGTCGAAGCGCTCCGCCATCCGCGCCGCGAGCCGCTCCGGCCGGCCGCCCGCCTCGGACTCCTGCAGGGCGGCGACGAGCTCCTCGAGCGCCTCGGTGTACTGCGCCCGGATCCGGCGGGTGGTCTCGGCGGCCGCGATCCCGTCGAAGAGCCCCGCGGCGCTGCCTTCGCGCCGGTACTGCACGTATGCGGAGTAGCCGACGAACAGGAACGCCACGGTGAGGATCAGGTGCCACTCCCACCACGACAGCCGCCACTTGTCGGCCAGGGTCACCGCCAGCATCGCCTCGGCCAGCAGCACGAACGCGGTCACCACCGACAGCAGCACCACGCCCGGCGCGCGGCGGTACCGCAGGTAGAAGCGGACCGCGGCGACCAGGTACAGCGCGACCGCGGCGTACGAGGCGACGACCATCGGCCCTTCGACGTCGCGCACCTGGGTCTGCCGGTTCAGCGGCGGCAGGTCCAGCACCGACACGACGATCCAGGCGAACAGGACGGCCGCCAGGAGCGGGCGCAGGGCCAGCTGCCACCGGGTGATGCCGGGCGGGAGCCGTACCGACGACACCACCGCCAGCAGCGCACCGATGATCAGGCCGACCGCCATCGCCATGTCGAAGCCGGCGTTGGGGTGCGCGATGAGGACCTTCGGGGTGGCGAGCGCGTGCGCGAACAGGAAGCCGGCGCCGGCCAGGAACACCAGCGAGACGAGGAACAGCCGCCCGTCCTGCCGGCGGTGCGCGGCGACGCTCATCGCGGCGCCCACCGCGACGTTGACCGCGGCGACCACGAGGACCAGCCAGAAGTGCGTGTCGTGGTGCTGCCAGATCAGGTCCGCGCCCGGACGGGTCAGCAGCAGCCACAGACCGGCGAGGGGCAATGCCAGGTGGCTCGCCCAGACCACGACACGAGGCATCGAACGCACCCATTCTCTAGCTGGTCACTTTGGCGACATTGCAGCAGTTGCGTTGTGCGTCTTTGGACGCAGACACGGTACGCCAACCTCGGTCTCATATTCATCGAAGCACCTGATGGGTGCGATCAACTGTGGGAGTTACCGATGAGGTTCAAGGCACCGCTCGTCACGCTCGGCGCCGGACTTGTTGTCGCCGGCGTCCTTTACACGCTCAACGTCGACCTCAGCAACGATGTCGAGAAGAACCAGGCCGCGGCCTCGGCCAAGCAGACCGGGACCGTCGCCGCGCCGGCCTCCTCGCAACCGGCCGCCGACCCGCCTCCCTCGCAACCGGCGTCCAGCGCGCCGGCCGGCGACGGCAGCGGCAACGCCGGCCAGCAGGGCACGGTCACGTACGCCGGCGCGGTCGACGGCGGGGCCGCCTCGCTCGCGATCGTCGTCAACAACGGCAAGGCGATCGCCTACGTCTGCGACGGCAAGAAGGTCGAGGCGTGGCTCAACGGCACCATGGCCAACGGTCAGGTCGAGCTCACCGGCGCCAAGGGCAGCCTGAAGGGCACCTACGGCGGCGGCCAGGTCAAGGGCAACGTCACCGCCGGCACGAAGTCGTGGGGCTTCGCCGTCAAGGTGGCCGCGGCGCCCTCGGGCCTGTACCGCTCGGCCGCGTCGCTGCGCAACAAGCTCGACGCCAGCTGGGTCGTCCTGCCGGACGGCCGCCAGGTCGGCGTGCAGACGAAGAACGGCGAGACCAGCGAGGCGCCGCCGTTCGACGTGAACAGCAAGACCGTCACGGTCGACGGGACCAAGGTCCCGATCGAGGCGGGCAACCCCAACGCCAGCTCCGGTTACTGAGAGGAGAGCCGTCACCATGTCCCCGGATGAGACCCAGACCGCTCCGGTCGTCCAGCCCACCAACCCGAAGACGGCCGCGACCCTCATCGTGCCGGTGCTGGTCGCCTGTTTCGTCGCCGGCGCCCTCGGCGTCTACGGCAAGGTGCACGAGCCGACCGGCATCGCGGTGAACGTCGCGGGCTTCTCCAGCCCGCAGACGGTCAAGGTGTGGCTGGCCACGCTCGCCTTCGCGCTCGCGGTCGTGCAGCTCTTCACCGCGCTCGTCATGTACGGCAAGATCCCGCTGCCGAACGCGAACTGGCTCGGCGGGCTGCACCGCTGGTCCGGCCGCCTGGCGTTCATCGCGTCGATCCCGGTCGCCCTGCACTGCCTGTACGCGCTGGGCTTCGCCGACTTCGACACCCGCACGCTCATGCACTCGCTGTTCGGCTGCTTCTTCTACGGGGTCTTCGCCGCGAAGATGCTGCTCCTCGCCAAGAAGGGCGTGCCGAACTGGGCACTGCCGCTCTTCGGCGGGCTGGTCTTCACCGCGCTCTCCGGCCTGTTCGTCACCTCCGCGCTGTGGTTCTTCACCACGTTCGGCGTCAAGATCTGAAAGGGAATCGAAGAACCATGAGCAACACGACTCGACGGACCCTGATCGCCGGCGCCGGTGCGGCCGGCCTCACCGCGGCCCTCGCGGGCTGCGCGGCCTACGGCGACACTGGCACCTCCTCGGACGGGGCGGCGCCCGCCGCGACCGGCGGCGGGGACACCGCGGCGGCCGCCACCGGCGGCGCAACCGGCGGTGGGGGCGGTGGCTTCGCCAAGACCTCCGACATCCCCGTGGGCGGCGGCAAGATCTTCGAGGACCAGAAGATCGTGGTGACCCAGCCGGCCGCCGGCCAGTTCAAGTGCTTCACCGCGGTGTGCACGCACGCCGGCTGCGTCGTGGGAGACGTGTCCGGCGGCACCATCAACTGCCCGTGCCACGGCAGCAAGTTCAAGGTCGCCGACGGTTCGGTCGCCAACGGGCCGGCCAGCAAGCCGCTCAAGGCCGTCGCCATCAAGGTCGACGGCGACTCCATCGCCAAGGCGTAACTCCCACAGGGTCGGGTGCCCGGGATCCCTCGCGGATCCCGGGCACCCGGCTGTGTAACCCGTTGGTGGCCCGACGGCGTTTATAGCGCTGATGGAACCGGACGAGCACGACTTCGAGGCCTTCTACCGGGCCCGGACGCCGGCGTTGCTGCGCACGGCGTACCTGCTGACCGGGGACCGGCACCTGGCCGAGGACCTGGTGCAGGACGCCCTCGCCCGCACCCACCGGGCGTGGCGGCGGCTGCGCGACGGCGGCAACCCCGAGGCGTACGCCCGGCAGGTCATGTATCACCTGCAGGTCAGCCGGTGGCGGCGCCGGCGCGTCCCGGAGTCCCTGCCCGGTGACCTGCCCGAGCGCCGCGACGGGCGCGACCATGCCACGGACGCGACCAGCCGGCTGGCGCTGCGGCAGGCGCTGCTGACGCTGCCGGCCCGCCAGCGCGCGGCCGTGGTGCTGCGCTACTTCGAGGACCGCAGCGAGGCGGAGGCCGCCGAGTTGCTGGGGTGCCGGGTCGGCACCCTCAAGAGCCACCTCGCCCGCGGGCTGGCGGCGCTGCGCAGGGCACTGCCGGACGACCACGCCGGCACGGCGACGGAGGGGATGTTCCGATGAACCTGCACGATCGCCTGGACGACCTCGCCGGCGAGATGGCCGGCACCGACCTGGCCGGCCTGCGGCAGCGGGTGGACCGCACGTCGCGGCGGCTGCGGACGCGCCGGACGCTGGCCGCCTCGGCCGCCGGGGTGGCGGTGGCGGTGGCCCTGACCGGCGGCGCGGCCCTGCTGAAGGTCCGGCACGAGGACACCCGGCCGGACGTGGTGCCGGCCGTCTCGGCCACGCCGTCCCGACCGCCGTCCGCGCCGCCGTCCTCGCCCTCCTCGGCGCCGCCGTCGCCCGCTGCCGCGATCCCGGGCGCGCTGTCCTTCCTCACCCTGAAGGCCGGCAGGCCGATCGAGCTTCACCGGTACGCCGGCGGAACCCTGCAGACGGTGAACTTCGGCACCGCGACCGGCAAGGACATGTACGCGACGCCGTCGCCGGACGGGACCCGGCTGGCGATCAACACGTCCCCGGACCGCGACCGGATCGCCCCGGGCGACCTGGTGGTCGCCACCAGCGGCGGCGCCCGTCACGTGGTGGCGAAGGACGTCCGGTGGGACGGCGGCAACACCGTCGTCTGGACGCCCGACGGCTCGGCGCTGGTCGCGGGCGGCGTCCGGTACGACGTGGCGACCGGCGCGGCCCACCCTCTGCCGGACCGGCCGCAGTACCTGGCGTACTCGCCGAGCGGCGTGACGACCGCCTACCTGTTCCAGGGCAACGACCTCAAGGTCTCGACCGAGGGCGCGGGCGCGACGCGGACGGTGCCGGTCACCGGGCTGGACGAGTGCGAGCGCACGGCGGGCTGCCCGACCTCGGTGCAGGCGGTCTCCGACAGCGGCCTGCTGGTGGCGCTGGGCAACGTCAACAGCGACCCGAGCCACGTGTACGGCACGGTGGTGGTCTACAACACGGTCAAGCGGATGCGCCTGCAGCTGGGCGCGTTCGAGCACGTCTGGTTCCGCCCGGACGGCGGCCTGGTCGTGGTGACCGCGACCGAGGTCAAGGTGCTCGACCAGGCGTTGAAGGTCACGCACACGTACCCGCTGCCGGCGCACGACCCGGAGGCGGTCATGTTCTACCGGGCCTGAGGAAGTCGAGCAGGGACTCGGTGAACGGCGGCCCGTCCGACCACAGGACGAGCGTGGGGCAGCCCGGCGGGGGCAGCGGGACGGCGTCGACGGCGACCAGCCGGTCGATCTTCGTCGGGTGCTCCGCCGCCAGCGCCGCCGCGACGTGGCCGCCGAGGTCCCTGCCGACGACGGCGAAGCTGTCGTGGCCGAGCGAGTGCATGAGCGCCAGGTTGTCCAGGACCATCTCGTGGACGAGCGCCGGCCAGTCCTCGTCGGTCGCCCGGGCCGACGCACCGCGGCCGCGCAGGTCCGGCCGGACCACGGTGCGGTGCGCGGCGAGGAGCGGGGCGAGCTCGTCCCAGACCTCCAGGGTGCCCGCGTGCCCGTGCAGGAGCAGCACCGGCGGGCCCGAGCCTTCGCGCCGGATTCGAAGGGTCACGTCCCAGAGGTCGACCCATTCATCGAACACCCTCATTTCATACCCAACTGTCGCCGGCCTCCGGTAGGGCCAACCACGGAAGAGGTAACCAACTTTTGTCAATATCGAGGAAAGTCTGTTGCTTTCGAACGAAAGACGTTACTGTCTGGCGCACATCGATGTCCTCCAGTCGGCGGGAGGCCATCGGGCAATCCGCTCACAGGAGGTCCGGTGAAACACCCCCACCGCCGACGATGGACCGTCGGCACGTCAGCCCTGGCCCTGATCGCGTCGAGTCTCGTGGGTCTCGCGACGTTCGCGACCGTCGAGGCCGCCGCCCCCGCTCCCGCCGCCGCGGCACCGCCACCCGCCAGCGACTTCGAGAAGGTCAAGCTCGACGGCGGGCTGACCATGGGCGAGCCGATCGAGCTGGCCGTGCTGCCCGACGGCAAGGTCATGTACATCAACCGGGGCACCACCGCCGCCGGCGGCCAGGTCCGGCTGTACAACCCCACCACCCAGTCCACGACCGTGGCGCTGACGCTCCAACTGGACGCGCGCTTCGAGGACGGGCTGATCGGCATCACGCTGCACCCGCAGTTCGCCACCAACCGCTGGGTCTTCATCTTCTACTCGCCGAAGGTGACGCCGCTGGTCAACCGGATCTCCCGGTTCACCTTCAACCCCTCGACCAACGTCCTCGACCCCGCCAGCGAGGACATGATCATCGAGTGGCCGACCGAGCGGAACCTGTGCTGCCACTCGGCCGGGTCGATGACCTGGGACAGCAACAACAACCTCTACTTCGCGGTCGGCGACAACACCAACTCCGGCGGCGACTCGGCCGGCATGGCGCCGATCGACGAGCGGACCAACCGCGACCCGCAGTACGACGCCCAGCGCACCTCGGGCAACACCAACGACCTGCGCGGGAAGATCAACCGGATCCACCCGGAGAGCAACGGCACCTACACGATCCCGGCCGGGAACCTCTTCGCGCAGAGCGCGCAGACCCGGGGCGAGATCTACATCATGGGCACGCGCAACCCGTACCGGATCTGGGTCGACACCAAGGCCAACAACACCCTGTACTGGGGCGAGGTCGGCCCCGACGCGGGTGCGACGGTCGCCAACCGCGGGCCGGCGGCGTTCGACGAGTTCAACCGCGCGAGCGGCCCCGGCAACTACGGCTGGCCCTACTGCGGCGGCCCGAACGTGGCCTACAACGACTGGGACTTCGCGGCCAACGCGCCCCGCGGCTGGTTCCCGTGCGGCGGCAGCACCGGGCCGGTCAACAACTCGCCCCGCAACACGGGCCTGCAGCAGCTGCCGGCGACCAAGCCGGCGCTGGTCTGGGAGCAGCACGGCGGCAGCGTGCAGTGGCCGCAGCTGGACAGCCCCGGCGGGTGCGGCTCGCCGAACCACACCGAGGTGTACCACTACGACCCCAACCTCAACTCGTCGGTGAAGTGGCCGCAGTACTACGACAACAAGTGGATCATCTCCGAGTACTGCCGCAACTGGGTCAAGATGGTCAACTTCGACAACAACAACCCGGCCACCGGCAACCCGGTCTCCGGCGGGATCGAGCCGGTCAACGCGGGCATGCCCTTCGTGCACCCGATCGACTGGCAGTTCGGCCCCGACGGTTCGATGTACATGCTGGAGTACGGCAGCGGCTACTTCTCCGGCGCCGCCGACGCCGGCCTGTACAAAATCAACTATGTCCAGGGTGGACGGTCGCCGGTCGCCAAGGCCACCGTCAACAAGGACAACGGGCTCGCGCCGCTCGCGGTGACCTTCTCCAGCGCCGGCTCCAGCGACCCTGACGGCGACGCCATCACGTACGCCTGGGACTTCGACAACAACGGCACGACGGACTCCACCGCGGCGAACCCGTCGTACACGTACACGACGAACGGCGCGAAGCAGGCGCGGCTGACGGTGCGCGACCCGGCGGGCCACACCGGCACGACGCTCGTGCCGATCACCGTCGGCAACAACCGGCCGACCGTCACGATCTCCGGCGTGCCGGCGGGCGGCATGTTCGACTGGAACGACAACTTCACCGTCACGGCCTCGGCCACCGACCCGCAGGACGGCTCGATCGACTGCTCCAAGATCGTGATCGCGGTCGCGCTCGGCCACCAGGAGCACGCCCACGACGAGGGCTCCGGCACCGGCTGCTCCGCCACGTTCAACACCGGGCCGGTGCACGCCGGGCCCGACTCGGTGCTGTTCTTCGTCGTCCGCGCCACCTACACCGACAACGGTGCGGCCGGCTCGGTGCCGCTGACCGGCTCCTCGGAGTTCACGCTCTGGCCCAAGTACTGGCAGGCCGAGCACTACGTGTCGCTGTCCGGCCCGCAGGTCATCACGGCGGCCGCGGCCGACGGCGGCAAGCGGCTCGGTGACATCCAGTCCGGGGAGAGCGTCCGGCACCACGCGGTGTCGCTGAAGAACATCACGGGCGTCAAGGCGCGCGTCTCCTCCGGCGGTGGCGGCGGCACGGTCTCCTTCCGCTACGACTCCCCCACCGGCACCGAGGTCGCCCGCCTCACCGTGCCCAACACCGGCGGCTGGGAGACCTACGCCGAGGTCAGCGGGGCGGTGACGAAGCCGGACGACGGGACGCACGACCTGTACATCGTGTTCACCGGCGGCTCGGGGGCGATCCTCGACCTGGACAGCTACACCTTCACCGGCCCGGGCATCGGCACCCCGGGCGCACGGACCGGCACGCTGACGGCGCTGGGCAAGTGCGCCGACATCAACGCGAGCCAGACCGCCGACGGCACCAAGGTCCAGATCTACGACTGCAACGGCACCGGCGCGCAGCAGTGGACCGTCAACGCCAACGGCACCATCACCGGCCTGGCCGGCAAGTGCCTCGACGTGAAGGCCAGCGGCACCACGAACGGCACACTGGTGCAGCTCTACACGTGCAACGGCACCGCGGCCCAGCAGTGGGTGATCGGCGCGAACAACTCGATCCGCAACCCCCAGGCGAACAAGTGCCTGGACATCCCCGGCTCGACCACCACCAACGGCACCCAGCTGCAGATCTACGACTGCAACGGCACGGGCGCCCAGACCTGGACCCACCCGTAACCTTCCGCTCTCAATGATCCGGAAGACCTTGTGCACCCCTGGGTACACGAGGTCTTCCGGATCACGGCTTTCCGGGGGCGTGCAGGGGGAGGGTGACGCGGAAGGCGGCGCCCTCGCCAGGAGCGGTGCGGAGGGTGACCTTGCCGCCGTGGGCGGTCACCAGGGCGCTGACGATCGACAGGCCCAGGCCGGAGCCGCCGAGCGCGCGGGTGCGGCTCGGGTCGGTGCGGTAGAAGCGTTCGAAGACGCGGTCGGCGTCCTCCTGGGTCATGCCGGGGCCGTTGTCGGCGACCTCGAGGATCGCGTCGCGGCCTTCCGTCCCGACGAACACGGTCACCTCGGTGCCGGCGGGGGTGTGCGTCAACGCGTTGGTGATGAGGTTCTGGAGCACCTGGCGCAGCCTGGCCTCGTCGCCGAGGACGACCGGCTCCTCCAGGTCCACGTCGTCGTCGCCACCGCCGAGCGTGCGCAGGCGCAGCTTGTGGTGGTGGGCGGTGACCCGGGCGTCGATCATCGCGTCGGTGGCCAGGGCCAGCAGGTCGACCGGCTTCTTCTCCAGCGGGCGCTGCTGGTCCATCCGGGCGAGCAGCAGCAGGTCGTCGACGAGCAGGCCCATGCGGGTGGCGTGGTGCTCGATCCGGCCGACGGTCTCGTCAGCGCCGCCCGACTGGCGGTGCAGCTCGGCGAAGCCGCGGATCGACGTCAGCGGGGTGCGCAGCTCGTGGCTGGCGTCGGCGACGAAGCGGCGCATGCGCTCCTCCGACGCGAGGGCCGCCTCCTCGCTGGCCCGCCGCTCGTCGAACGCCGTCTCGATCTGCCCGAGCATCGTGTTCAACGCCGTCGACAGCCCGCCGACCTCCGTTCTCGGATGCGCCTCGGGTACGCGCCGCGTCAGGTCACCCGCCGCGATCGCCTCCGCGGTCTGCTCGACCTCGACGAGTGGCCGCAGGCTGGACCGCACCAGCAGGTACGCGACCACCGCGAGCGCCACGAGAACACCCGCACCGACGCCGATCGTGACCCACAGCTGCCGGTTGACCGTCTCGTCGACCTCGTCCAGGCTCAGGCCGATCACCACCGGGCCACGGATCGGGTCGCGCGTGACCAGAATTCGCCAGTCGTGACCGACGCCGCCCTTGGGCGGGATGGTGAGCAGGTAGTCGCCCTGCGGGGTCGGGTCGGTATCCGCGAGGAGCGCAACGATGCTGGTGGGCAGGTCTGGCGCGCCCTGCGCGTCGTTGCTCGCGCTCTTGATGAAGTACACCTGCGTGATCGCACCGGCGCTGTTCAGGCAGCCGACCCAGTAGGCGCTGCGTTGCGCCGGACCGTCGAACAGATCCTGCCGGACCCTGCAGGGATCGCCCGGCTTGTTGGCGCTGCCGCGGAGCTGGTCCTCGACCCGCTGGTAGGCGAATGAGCGGGTGCTGTAGAGGCTGACGCCGCCGGTGACGGCGAGGGCCACGGTGAGGAGCAGGAGCATCAGGGCGACGAGCTTGACGCGGAGCGGCCAGGCGTTCATGTCCGGGGCAGCCGGAGGGAGTAGCCGACGCCGCGCAGGGTCTGGAGCAGGCGGGGCTCCGAGGTGTCGATCTTCTTGCGCAGGTACGACACGTAGGACTCGACGACGCCGGCGTCGCCGCCGAAGTCGTACTGCCACACGTGGTCGAGGATCTGGGCCTTGGACAGGACGCGGCCCGGGTTGGTCATGAAGTAGCGCAGCAGCTTGAACTCGGTCGGCGACAGCTGGACCTCCTGGCCCGCCTTGAACACCTCGTGGGTGTCCTCGTCGAGCTCGATGTCGGCGAAGGTCAGCCGGGACGACGCGGCCGCGGCGCCGCCGGCCGGGTCGGCGACGCGGCGCAGGACGGCCTGGATGCGGGCGAGGATCTCCGACAGGCTGAAGGGCTTGGTGACGTAGTCGTCGCCGCCGAGGGTCAGGCCTTTGATCTTGTCCTCGGTGGCGTCGCGGGCGGTGAGGAAGAGGACCGGCACGCGGGTGCCCTCGCCGCGCAGCTTGCGCAGCACCTCGAAGCCGTCGAGCTCGGGCATCATGACGTCGAGCAGGATCATGTCGGGGCGGAAGCGGCGGGCCTCCTCCATCGCCTGCCGGCCGCTGGTGGCGCTGGCCACGTCGTAGCCGTGATACTTCAGGCTCGCGGACAGCAGCTCGACGATGTCCGGCTCGTCGTCGACCACAAGCAGCCGCGTCATGATTCGCTCCCAGGTGCGTCAGTGTTCCCTTGTCACCGTCGACATTGCCGCCGCTTCCTGGCTGCCGGGTCCGGTTTCCCTGAAAACCAGCTGTGAACGCGCTGCATCGGCACCGAGGAGCAACGCCAGCAACACCGGGAACTCCAGGTACGCGTGGTATGAGGCGAATGCCGCGTACATCGCCCGGCCGGAGGCGTAGTCGACGGCGAAGAGCACGGCGAGGACGCCGCCGAGGCCCGCGCCGAGGGCCCAGGCGCGCGGGCCGCGCAGCCACGGCACCCGCCGCTCGAAGGCCCTGGCCGCGTCCGGCGCGTGCCGTGGCAGGAACCAGACCCAGACGAAGTAGTGCATGGTCTGCAGGAACGCGAACACGACGAGGAACCGCGCGCCGATGACCGTGTCGGCGCCGGGTGGGGCGCTGAGCGCGACGATCTTCGCGGGGTCGCCGGCGAACGAGGCCACCGCCGAGGCGGAGACGTCCCGCAGTGCGGCGTCGGCGACGCCGTACAGCAGCAGCGACGGCAGCACGAGCACCCAGCCCACCTGGATGCCCCGGAACCAGCGGCGGGTCGCGGGTGGCAGGGTCGCGGCCCACTCCCACAGGAAGAACAGCGGCACGACGTTGTGCAGGTGCGCGAGGACCACGAAGTGGTAGGCCGGCCAGGTCAGCGACACCGCGCCGGCGACCGCGAGGACCGCGCCGGACAGGCCGAGCAGCCAGCCGCGCAGCGCGTGCGCGCACCCGGCGGCGAGGACGGCGTAGCCGACGAGGATCTCCGCGGTGCGGGCCGGCTGGCCGACGACGATCGCGGCGAGCCGGCAGAGCACGATCGCGGTGATCAGCCCGAGCAGGACCGCCAGGAACCGGCCGTTGAGCACCGGCGCGAACCGCCCGGTGACGTAGCGCAGCTCCAGGACGTTGTGCAGCACGCCGAACGCGATGAGGCCGAGCACGGTCGTGGCGAGCGGCGCGCCGAGGGCGACGGTGAGGGCGGCACCGGCGGCGACCAGGAACTGCAGCGTTACCTTCATGAGGTGATCCCGGCGCTGCTGCTGACCCTCGCCGTGGAGGTTCCGCTGTACGTGCTGGCGCTGACGGCGCTCCGCCTGGTGGCCTGGCGGAAGGCGGCGCTGCTCGGGGTCGCGGTGAACCTGCTGACGCACCCGGTGCTGTGGTGGTCGCTGGCGCCGCGCCCGTCCGCGGGAGCGCTGTGGGGCGCGGAGGCGGCGGTCGTGGCGGTCGAGGCGGCGGCGCTGTGGCTGGCGTGCCGCCGCGACCCGGCGCTGCTGCTGGTGACGAGTCTCGGGGCGAACGCCGCGTCGGTGCTCATCGGGCTGGTGTTCTAGGGCCGCTCTGGGCTGCTCTAGGACCGGGACCGGCGCAGGAGCCACACGACGAGCACGATGACGGCGGTCACCACCACGATCCCGCCGATCACGACCACGACCGCCACTCCGGCCGCGGACGGCTCCGGGTCCGGCGCGATGTCAGCGAGCACGATTTCCATGCCGCGCAGTGTCCCCCGTCGCGCCGGAGCCCGGAACTGGCTGTTACTCCCGAATCTGGTCCGCCGGTGGGATGTCGCTCTCCGGCGGCGGCTCGGCGGGCCGCCACCACTGCCACAGCAGGAACAGCAGGCCGAGCGCGAGCATGCCGAGCCCGATCCACAGGTTGATCCGCACGCCGGCGGCCTTGTCGATCTCGGCCTGCGAGTCGAACAGGCCGACGATGGTGACGATCACGCCGTACACGGTGAACAGGCCGCCGATGACGCGGCGGACGTCGAACAACCGGGCCGCCCTGGCGGTCTCCGCTTTCGTCGGCTGGTCGGACATGTGCAGCACCCCCTACAGGAACGGCAGGTAGAACGCGAAGGCCAGGATCAGCGCGCCGGCGCCGAGCAGGATCGGGGAGCGGTACCAGGCCCGGTCACCGGCGATCTCGCCGGCGCTCAGGTCGTGGCTTCCGATGCCGTACACGAGGCCGCTGAGCTCCTCGTCGGTCTTCCGGGTGGTGAAGAGGGTCACGACGACGGAGACGATCGCGACGGTCACGAACGCGATGCCGGCACCCCAGAACGACTCGTCGAGGTCGGAGCCGAACGTGAACCAGCCCCACCACTTGTAGCCGGCGTAGACGATGAACGCCGCGGCCGTGCCGGTGAGCAGCCCCCAGAAGCCCGCCCACGCGGTCATCCGCTTCCAGAACATGCCGATGATGAACGCCCCGAACAGAGGGGCGTTGAACAGCGAGAACAGGGCCTGGATGTAGTCCATGATGTTGCTGTAGCCGGAGGCGATGAACGCGGTGCCGATGCCGACGACGACGCCGACGACCGTGATCCAGCGGCCGACGCGCAGGTAGTAGCCGTCGGGCTTGTCCCGCTTCACGTACTCCTGCCAGATGTCGTACGTGAAGACGGTGTTGAACCCGGAGACGTTGGCGGCCATGCCCGCCATGAACGACGCGAGCAGACCGGTCACCGCGATGCCGAGCACACCGTTCGGGAGGAACTCGCGCATCAGCAGGGGGATGGCGTTGTTGTACTGCAGGTCGCCCTTGTCGGCGCCGAGCCCCTTGACCGTGACGAGCGCGACCAGGCCGGGGATGACGGTGACGAACGGGATGACGAGCTTCGGGTAGGCCGCGATGATCGGCGTGCGGCGGGCGGCGCTCATGTTGCGCGCCGACAGGCCGCGCTGGACCTCGGCGAAGTTCGTCGTCCAGTAGCCGAACGACAGCACGAACCCGAGGCCGAAGACGATTCCCCACCAGGGCGCGCCGAGCGGGTTGTCGCTGCCGCCGGTGCCGGCCCAGGTGTGCAGGCCGGCGTCGCCGAGCTTCGTGTCGCGGACCGCGTCGAACAGCCCGTCGATCCCGCCGACCTTCACCAGGCCGATGATCGCGATCGGCAGCAGCCCGGCGATGATCACGAAGAACTGCAGGACCTCGTTGTAGATCGCGCTGGAGAGACCGCCGAGGGTGATGTACGCCAGGACGATCGCGGCCCCGACGACGATCGCGGTCCACAGCGGCCAACCGAGCAGCGCCTGCATGATCAGCGCGAGCGCGTACAGGTTGACGCCCGCGATGAGGACCTGGGCGAGCGCGAACGACAGCGCGTTGAGCAGGTGGGCGGGGCGGTTGAAGCGGCGCCGCATGTACTCGGGGACGCTGCGGACCTTGGAGCCGTAGTAGAAGGGCATCATGACGATGCCGAGGAACACCATGGCCGGCACGGCGCCGACCCAGTAGTAGTGGACGGTCATGATGCCGTACTTGGCGCCGTTGGCGGCCATGCCCAGGATCTCCAGGGCGCCCAGGTTGGCGGAGACGAACGCGAGGCCGGTCACCCAGGCGGGCAGCGAACGCCCGGACAGGAAGAAGTCGGCGCTGTTCTTGATGGAGCGGCGGGCGGCGAGGCCCACGCCCAGGACGGTGATGAAGTAGAGCGACAGCAGGACGTAGTCCAGCGCGTCCATCTGTAGGCGGAGACCATCGGCGAGCGTTCGCACCCGTTCCTCCCCGGCGACGATGAGTGAGCGTCAATTCACCTACCCATGGGTAGGTGACGCTCAAACCCGGTCATCAGGGGAGATGCTCACCGATGATCTTCAATAGGTCCTGCGCGCCGTAGGGCTTGTCGAGGAACGCGTCGCAGCCGGCGCTCATCGCGGCGGCCCGCTCGTGCGGCAGCACGCTCGCGGTCAGGGCGATCACCTGCGGGCGGTCCGGCTGGTCGCTGAGGTCGGCGGCGAGGCTGAGCCCGTTGCCGTCGGGCAGGTTGACGTCCAGGAGGATCAGGTCGACGGCGTGCTCCGCGAGCGCGTCGCGGGCCACCTGCAGGCTGCCCGCCTCCACCAGCTCGACCCGGCGGATCGTGTCGTCGGTGGCACGGGCGAGGATCGCCCTGACCAGGACCCGGTTCAGCTCCTCGTCCTCGACCAGCAGGACCTTGCTCATGCCGTCGCCTCCGCTGCGCTTGGTCCGCTCATGTGTCAGATCGCTCCGTTTCCGCGTGCGTCGGACAGGGTGCTGGCCACGGCGGCCAGGTCGACCCACTCGCGGACGCCGTCGGAGGCGGCGGCGCTGCGGGGCATGGTGCCGATGACCTTGCCGGTCAGGCGGACCCGGTCGGCGTCGGACAGGTCCGGCTCGGTCAGCGCCAGGACCGGGATCCCCCTGGTCGCCGGGTCGCCCTCGAGCCCGGCGAGGAGCGCGAAGCCGTCGACGTCGGCCATCTGCAGGTCGCAGATGATCAGGTCGAAGCGCCGGTCGCGGGACAGGCGCAGCCCTTCCGGACCGTCGTCGCAGGTGACGACGTCGATGCCGCCGTCACGGAGGTGCTGTTCGACGACGTGCCGGGTCTGGTCGTCGCGGTCGACCACCAGCACCGAGGCGCCCTCGGCGCCGGCCCCCTTCGCCGGGACGACGTGCCGGGCGAGCTGGGCGAGCAGCAGGTCGTGGTCGACGGGCTTGACGAAGAAGTCGGTGGCGCCGAGCGACAGCCCGGCCCTGCGGTCGTCGACGATCGTGGCGAAGAAGACGGGGATGTCGCGCAGCACGTCCTCCTGCTTGAGCTCCCGGATCACGTCCCAGCCGTCGATGTCCGGCATGATCACGTCGAGCAGGATCGCGTCGGGCGTCCAGCTCCGCGCCGCGGTCAGGCCCTCGCTGCCGCCGGGCGCGACCCGCACCCGGTATCCGGCGGCGGTGAGGTAGGTGCGCAGCAGCTCGGCCGCCCGGGCGTCGTCGTCGATGATCAGCACCCGGCCGCGCACGGAGCTCGCGCTGACGCTCCGGTCCGCGAGCGGTTCGTCGGTCGCGGCGTCGGGGATCTCGGCGGTGGCGTCCGGGAGCCGTACGGTGAAGCGGCTGCCCTCGCCGAGCGCGGACTGCAGCGCGATCGAGCCGCCGTGCGCCTCGACCAGCCGCCGGGTCAGCGCGAGGCCGAGCCCGGTGCCGGCCTTCCGCTGGGCGGCGTCGCCGACCTGCTGGAACTCCTCGAAGACGCGGCCGTGGTCCGCCGCGGCGATGCCGACGCCGCTGTCGGCGACGGTCAGCGCGACCTCGCCGGCGCCCTGCGCGGCGGTCAGCGAGATCCGGCCGCCCTCGGGCGTGAACTTGATCGCGTTGGACAGCAGGTTGTCCAGGATCTGCCGGAACCGGAGCGGGTCGGCGCGGACCCCGACCCGCGGCACGTCGATCGTCACCTCGAGGCGCTTGCGGTCGGTGAGCGGCCGCAGGCCGGTGATCACGTCGTTGACCGCGGCGTCGAGGGCGAGCGGCTCCGGGTGCAGCTCCATCCGCCCGGCCTCGACCTTCGCCAGGTCGAGGATGTCGTTGATGAGGCAGAGCAGGTGCCGGCCGCTGTTGTGGATGTGGTCGACCCACTCGGCGGGCACGGCGCGCCGGTCGCCGTCGGGGTGCTCGGCGCGCATCAGGTCGCTGAAGCCGATGATCGCGTTCAGCGGGGTGCGCAGCTCGTGGCTCATGCCGGCGAGGAAGTCGCTCTTGGCCTGGCTGGCGTGCGTGAGCGCGGCCACGGACTCGGCCAGCTGCTCGGCGAGGCGGCGCTGCTCGGCGACGATGGTGCTGCGCTCCGCCAGGACCTGGGCCTGGCCGCCGAGCACCGTCGCGAGGCGCACGTCGTCGCCGGTGAACAGGGCGCGGTAGTGGTCGAGCAGCAGCACGGCGCCGCCTTCGCCCTGCGCCAGCGGCAGTTCGAGCGCGGTGACGTACTGGGCGCCGGTGGTCTGCGCGTACCAGGCGGCGAGCTCGCTCGTGTCTCCCCTGGCTGGCTGTCTGGCGGTCAGGAGCGCCTGCAGGTCGGCGGCGGTCAGGTCGGGCATCGGCTCGTGCGGCAGGCTGGCGCCGGAGCGGCAGACGGCGGCGACCTGCTCCAGGCGGTCGTCGGGGGCGGTGCGGACCAGCACGACGGCGTCGGCGCCGGTCGTCTCGTGCACCACCTGGACGTAGCGGCGCCACACCTGGCCGGTGCTGACCGCGGCCGGCAGCCGCTGGAGGTCCTCGGTCGCCTCGTACCAGACGGTGACCGACATCATCCGGCGCAGCCACGCGGGCGGCATGAACGCGACCAGGTAGCCGATCGCGGACACCAGCGCCACGACCCGGCCGGCGGGCGCCAGCCAGCTGGTCGTGCCCGGGTACAGCACGGCGCCGGTGAACAGCGTCAGCATCATCAGCACGAACAGGTAGGTGGCGGCCCCGGCGAGCCGCAGCCTGGCCCGGGCCGCGCCGGAGCGCCGCTGGGCGCCGAGCAGCAGGTACGTCCCGGCGATCACCTCGGTGACGGTGAACGCGCCGGCGGTCAGCAGGAGGTAGCCGAGGTTGAGCGGCCGGGGTGCGACCGCGACGGCGGCGATGCTGGCGAGCAGTGCGACCAGCAGGGTGCGGCTGAGCCAGGCCGGCACGTGCCGCAGCTTGGCGGTGAGCCGCAGCGTCAGGTACGGCTGCAGCATCAGCAGCGCGGTCGAGGCGGCGCTCGCGGCGAGCGGCAGCGGGCTCACCAGGACCTGGCGGGCCACTGCGGTGGCGCACACCACCACCGGGGGAAGGAAGATCAGCGTGATGTCCCGCTGGATCGGATCCCGGGTGGCGGCGTACCCCACAAGTGCACGCAAGAACACCGCAACTACCAGCAGTGCTGTGACTAGAGTTACCATTCGACTACGCCCCGTAACAGTAGAACGGGACTCACTCTAGCCAGGGGGACGGATGGGCGCGACGGAACCGGCCGACGAGCTCGCCCTGTTGCGGGCCGAGATCGCCGACGGTGCCCATGACCTTTCCAACGCGCTGGGCGCCATCCTCAACTATGTGGCGTTCTTGTCCGAGGACCTCGCCGCCGACTCCGCCGCCGCGGACTACCTGCCGCACCTGCAGAGCGCGGCGCACCGGGCCCTCGGGGTCGTCGAGCGGCTGAGCGCCAGCGGCGCCCGCCACTAGCGCCGCCTTGTCGATCTTTTCTTGCCGATCTTTTCTTGTCGCGCCGCCCTTGCGTTGGGCTCGGCGCCTTCCGCGTTACCGGCGCTCGGTCAGGCTCTTGCAGTGGACGCAGAGGGTCACCGACGGGAAGGCCGTCAGGCGGGCGACCGGGATGTCCTCGGAACAGCGCTCGCACCGGCCGTACGTGCCCTCCGCGAGCCGCTCCAGCGCCCGCTCCACCTGGTCCATCCGGCCGCGGATCGACAGCGAGAGGGCGAGCTCCTGGTCCCGGCTGAACGCCTTGGTGCCCAGGTCGGCGACGTCGTCACCGGCGTCGACCACACCCGCGAGGGTCATCTCGGCGACCGCCTCGGCATACTCGTCGGCGAGCTCCTGATGACGCGCCGACAGCGCGGCACGCAGGTCCGAAGAGCGCTGCGCGCCACCGGCGACCGTCATTTCTGGCTGGACGAGCATTACGGGCCCCCCTGGAGTTCGATTGGGTTTCGGTTTGCCCATCGCGGACCTGCCGCAAACCTGTCACCTGCCCGACTCACGGCGCCGTGTCACTGTTCAACGGGGGCGTGAGCGGGCACCATGAGGTACGTGTTCACGGTCGACCCCGACGACCTCGTCACGCCCGGCGCGGACGCGGTCAGCGTCGAGGTGCCCGTCGGCCAGGCGCGTCAGGCCCGCCGGGTGATCACGCGCGCGCTGCACGTGTGGAACCTGCCCCACCTCACCCGGGCCGCGGTGATGGTCGGGCACGAGCTGGTCGCCAACGCGCTGCGGCACGGCATCCCGCCGGCCGCGCTGCGCCTGCTGCGCCGCGACGGCGCGGTGCTCATCGAGGTGGGCGACGCGAGCCCCGCCCTGCCGCGGATCACCGAGATCGACAACGAGACCAGCACGTCGGGGCGGGGCATGTTCATCGTGTCGCGGCTGGCCCACTCGTGGGGCGTCCGCCCGCAGCCGATCGGCAAGATCGTCTGGGCCGAGTTGATCTAGGCCGGCGCCCTTCCCGTCCGTCAGCGCTGGTGCTCGTTGTTCAGGCGGCCTGCTTCTCGTCCCTGATCGGCAGGATCTGGTCCAGACCGGTGATCTCCAGGGTCATGGACACGTCTTCGTTGGGGTTGGCGACGATCAACGTCGCGCCCGCCTGCTGCGCCCGCCGCCAGCAGCCGACCAGCGTGCCCAGCCCGCTCGAGTCGATGAAGGCGAGCTCGGTCAGGTCGATGACCAGCTCCGTCACGCCTGCGTCCAGCTGCTTGACCACCTCGGTGAGCAGCTTCGGTGCGGTGTCCAGGTCCAGGTCACCCACCGTGTCGAGTCGTGCCCGCTGCCCCTCGCGGCGCACCGACAGCTCCCAGACCGTCTCGTCGTTGACCACGTTGCGCTGTGTCCTTTCGCGAACCGAGCTACGGATCGGCTACTGATCGCTGGTCAACAGTGTGTGGTACCCATTGGGCGGACTTCAAACGCTCACACCGTTTGACCCGGTCCGGGGTACGACGCAGACTCGAACTCATGACCAGCGACCTGGGCTTCGTGGGGCGTGCCCCGGACTCGCTCAACGACGCCGGCATGCTTGCCGTCGCCCAGCGGCGGGCCCAGTTCCTCGCCGACGCCAGCCGCACCGTCTCCGGGTCGCTCAACCTGCCGCACACCGTCCGGCGCTCGCTGGCCGCGTGCGTGCCGCACCTCGCCGACTGGGCGCAGATCATGCTCATCGGGCGGGACGGGGCGTCGTACACCAGCCTCGTCGTCAACAAGACGGGCACCTCCTCCGCGGCCCGGCGCCATCCCGACGCCGACGGGGTCAACGGGCAGTCGCGGCTACTGGTCACCGGGCGGCCGGAGCTGCTGCACGTCTCGCTGGAGCAGGACCCGCTGCAGCCCGACGGCCTGCTCGCCCTCGTGCCCGACGAGCGGATGCGCGCGCAGGTCGCGGCGCTGCGCCCGGCCGACGTGCTGGGCCTGCCGCTGACCGCCCGCGGCACGACGTTCGGCACGCTGACGCTCGCCCGTCGCACCGGCTTCGGGTTCGTCGCCGAGGACATCTCCATCGCCGAGGAGCTGGCGGTCCGCATCGCGCTCGCGCTGGACGCCGCCCGCCGGTATGCCGAGCGCGCGGGCGTCGCCACCGTCCTGCAGGCCAGCCTCCGCCCGCCCGAGCTGCCGAAGCTGGAGGGCAGCGCGCTCGCCGCCCGCTACCGCGCCGCCTCCACCGACGCCGAGATCGGCGGCGACTTCTACGACGTGTGGGGCAGCCCCGACGACTGGTCGTTCGTCCTCGGCGACGTCTCCGGCAAGGGCGTCGAGGCGGCCGTGGTCACCGGCCAGGCCCGGCACACCGTCCGCGGCGCCTCCGCCGTCGACCGCGACCCCGCCGCGGTGCTCCGCGCCCTCAACACGATGCTCGACGGCAGCACCTCCGGCCGGTACGTGACCGCCGTCTACGGCCGGGTCCGCCGCCAGCCCTGCGGTGCCCTGCACGTGCGGGTCGCCTCCGCCGGCCACCCGCCGCCGCTGGCTGTGCGCGCCTGCGGCTCGGTGGAGCCCGTCGCGGTGCGCGGCCTCGCGGCCGGCCTGGTCGCCGGGGTCGAGTACACGCCGGCGGAGGTCACCCTGTCGCCCGGCGACACCCTCGTCCTCTACACCGACGGCGTCACCGAGGCCCGCCACCACAGCGTCCGCGACGGCACGCGGCGCCTCGCCGAGCTGCTGTCGCAGTACGCACAGGTGGGCGTCGACGCGCTGGTGGAGGCGGTCGAGATCGCCGTCCTCGAAGGCTCCGACGGCACGCAACGCGACGACCTGGCGGTGCTGGCCCTGCGCGCGGCCGTCTCGTGACCGCTCTGTCCTTCGGGCCGTACTTCTCGTTCCTGGAGCGCCGGGACGCGGCGGGTGCCGTGGCGCACGCGCTCGCGCTGGTCGACGGCGGCGCCGACCCGGTCGACGTCCTGCTCGACGTCGTGGGCCGCGCGCAGGAGCAGGTCGGCCTGCGCTGGGCGGCCGGCTCGTGGACCGTCGCCCACGAGCACGCCGCGACCGCGATCAGCGAGTCCGTCGCCCTCGCCGTCGGCGCCCGCATCGACACCCCCACCGACCCGCTCGGCCACGTGATCCTCACCTGCGCGGAGCGCGAGTGGCACGGCCTGCCCGCGCGCCTGGTCGGGTACTGCCTGCAGGCGGCCGGCTGGCGCACCACCTTCCTCGGCGCGTCGATGCCGGCCCGCCAGTTCGCCCGCTTCCTCGACGACGTGGACGCCGACGCGGTCGCGATCAGCTGCTCCGTCGCCGCCTCCCTGCCCGCCGCCCGCCGCCTCATCGACGCCGCCCGCGAGGCGGGCCTGCCGGTCCTCGTCGGCGGCGGCGCCTTCGGCCCCGACGACACGCGGGCCCGGGCGCTGGGCGCCTCCGGCTGGGCGAAGGACGCCCGCGCCGCCGCGCCGGTGCTCGACGGCCTCGTCACCCACCTTCACAGCGCCGCCACGGACCGCGCCCGCCACGCCGGCGCCGACGAGCACGCCGAGATGGTCGTCCGCTTCGCCGAGTTCCGCGCCACCGCCCGCCGGAGCTGGCTCGAATCCCCTCACGCCGGCTCGGTCGCCCGCTTCCAGGAGGACGGCGGCCTGTTCGACGACGCGATCGACCACGCCCTGCACGCCCTGTCAGCGGCGCTGCTCACCGACGACCCGAGACTGCTCCGCGAGGCCAGCGACTGGCTGACGGCACTCTTCACCGCCCGGGGCGAACCCGCCGGCGCCATCCCGGACTTATGGCTCGCCCTGCACCGCACCGTCGGCGAACCCCTCCCCGAGGCCGCCCGCCACCTGAAGTCCCTGTAGCCCTGAACAGCACGAACTACTGCACGTACTGTTCTGAATACGGGTTTGAAGGTCAATTTGCAGGCGTGGTGTAGGTTGCCAAGTAGGCGGTGCGGCACCAGCCCGAAGCGGTGCCGGACCCCCGAACGTTCAGCGCGGGCTGCCCACCAGCACGGTGCGGCCAGCCATCGACCAACGGACCCACCGACCCGACTCGCAGGCGCGCGTTACCGGCACCCACCCGCGGACGCGCCCACCGGCCCGCGGGCGCGCATTGCCGGCGGGCGTACGTCGCGCGCATTGCCGGCGGGCGTACGTCGCGCACGTTACCGGCGGGCGCACATAGCCAGGGGCGCGTGCGTCACGCAGCGCGCGTGGCCCGGCGGGCACGCATCACTCATGCGTGCGTTTCACCCCGGGTGCGGGTGCCACGCATGCAATCGGGCTGGATGTTGCCCATGTGCGGGTGGTGCCGAGTGCGGCGGGCTCGGGTGTTGCCCCCTGTACGGGTGGTGCTCATGTGCGGGTGGTGCCGGGCGCGGTGGTGCCGGGTGCAGGTTGCGCGCACAGCCGGGAGCGGGTGCTGTCTGGGCGCTGGCGTAACTCGTGCAGCTCGGCGCTCGGAGACCGCCACTCGGCCAGGGCGTCTGACGGCGGAGGCGAGTTCGGCCCAGTCGGCCCGGGCGATCCACGCGCGTCGAGTGTTTCCCGACGTCGAGTTTTCCCGACATCAAGTGCATCCCGCGCTCGCGAGCTTCCCGGCGAGTGGGCGGAGCACGACACGCGTGCGAAGCCAGCGGCGCGTGTTGGCAGCCCGCGGCGCGTGTTGGCAGGAGCCCGGGCGCGTGTTGGCAGGAGCCCGGGCGCGTGTTGGTAGGAGCCCGGGCGCGTGTTGGTAGGAGCCCGCGGCGGCGGCCGCAGCCGTGGCTACGGGGGCGTCCGTCTGCTGCTTCGAGGTCGCCGCCTGGCGCCCGGACGTGCCACCAAAGAGCCCACGGTGCGTGCCACCAAGAGGCCGCGGCGCCGGGTTACCAGAGAGGTCCGCGGCGTGGTTACCAGGACGATTTGCGGGCGCGGGCCTCGTAGAGGAGGACTGAAGCGGAGACGGAGACGTTGAGGGAGTCGCCCGAGCCGAGCATGGGGACTGCGACGCGTTGGTAGCCGTGGCCGTACCACTCTTTGCCGATGCCGTAGCGTTCGCTGCCGACGACGAGGGCGGTGCGGCCCGCGTAGTTTGCCTGGCGGTAGTTTACTGCCTCGTCGGTGTCGGCGAGGAGGACCGTGAAGCGGTGGCGTTGGAGCCAGGCTACGGCGTCGGCGGTCTGCTCGAACTCGATCGTCGGCACGGTGAGGATCGTGCCCTGGCTGGCGCGGATGACCTTCGGGTGGGTCAGGCGGGTCTTGCGGTTGGTGAGCACCAGGCAGTCGGCGCCGCAGGCGTCCAGGGACCGGATCAGGGTGCCGAGGTTGCCGGGGATCTCTAGGCCGTCGGCGACCAGTACCAGCGACGTCTTGCCGAACCGGAGGTCGTCGGCGTCCCAGCGGGGCAGGGCGGCGAGGGACAGCAGGCCGTCGGGCTTGTCGCGTTCGGAGATCTTCTCCAGGGTCCGGAGCGAGATCCGGAACGACCGGTCCGCCCGTGCGGCGATCTCCTCCGCGCGGCGGTGGGCCTCGTCGGCGTAGATCGCTTCGGGGCACCAGAAGAACGTGTCGATCGGGGCGCCGGCCTCCAGGAGCATGTTGTGCGCCCAGAGGCCCTCGGCGACGAAGAGCTTGTAGCGGTTGGGTGCGGTGTTGTTCTGGATGTGCTGCACCTGCCGCACGGCGGGGTGTTGGACCCCGATGGCCTGGAGTTCCATCACAACGTGACGGTAACGGACAGTTCCTCGGCGTCGGTGATGGCCCACGACCGGACGTTGCCGGCCGCGGTCAGGTCGGCCTTGACCTGCTCCAGGACGGCCGCGGGGCCGGCCACCGCCAGCAGCGCCACCTCGGCCCGCATGGACTGCTGGGCCGCCGACTTCGCCTTCCGCACCGCCGCCAGCACCGCCGTCGCCACCGACAAAGAAGAGATGTCAGACAAAGAGGAGATGTCAGAGGAGGAGGTGGTGGTGGTGACGGTCGGCCATGGGGCGCGGTGGATGGAGCCGGGCTGCCACCAGGACCAGATCTCCTCCGTCACGAAGGGCAGGAACGGGGCGAACAGCCGCAGCAGGGTCGACAGCGCCGTGGTCAGGGCGGTCCGGGCGGAGTCGGCGGCGGGAAGCTCGCCGTAGGCGCGGGACTTGACCAGTTCCAGGTAGTCGTCGCAGAAGGACCAGAAGAACTGTTCGGTGCGTTCGAGGGCGCGCGCGTAGTCGTACGCCTCGAAGGCCGTCGTCGCCTCGGTCACCACGGTGGACAGGGCGGCCAGCAGGGCCTGGTCCACGGGTTCGGTGACGACCCCGCTGGTGGGCACGGGGAAGCCGAGCACGAAGCGGCTCGCGTTGAGGAGCTTCGTGGCCAGGCGGCGGCCGATCTTCATCTGGTTCACGTCGAGCGCCGTGTCGACGCCCGGGCGGGCGCTGGTCGCCCAGTAGCGCAGGGCGTCGGCGCCGTGCCGTTCGAGCATGGCTTCCGGGGAGTCGCCGGCGTTGTCCTTGGACTTGCCGATCTTCTTGCGGTCGGGGTCGACGATCCAGCCGGCGATCGACGCCCGCTTCCAGGGCAGCACGTCGTGCTCCACGTGGGCGCGGAGCACGGTCGAGAAGAGCCAGGTCCGGATGATCTCGTGGGCCTGGGGGCGCAGGTCCATGGGGAAGACCCGGGTGAAGAGGTCGGGGTCGTCGAGCCAGCCGCCGATGATCTGCGGGGTCAGCGAGGACGTCGCCCAGGTGTCCATGACGTCGGGGTCGCCGATGAACCCGCCGGGCCGGCCGCGCTGCGACTCGTCGTAGCCGGGTGGCGTGTCGCTGCTCGGGTCCATCGGCAGCACCGAAGGCACGATGGGGTCGTCGTAGACGGGGTGGGCGTCGTCGTCCAGGCGGTACCAGAGGGGGATCGGCACGCCGAAGAAGCGTTGCCGGCTGATCACCCAGTCGCCGGTGAGGCCTTCGACCCAGTGTTCGTAGCGGGAGCGCATGTGGGCCGGGGTCCACTGCAGCTCGCGGCCCCGTTCGAGCAGCGCGGCGCGGAGTTCTGGCGAGCGGCCGCCGTTGCGGATGTACCACTGGCGGGTGCCGACGATCTCGAGGGGTTTCTCGCCCTTCTCGTAGAACTTCACCGCGTGGGTGATCGGCCGTGGCTCGCCTTCGAGCATGCCGTCGGCACGCAGTGCCGCGACGATCTTCTCCCGGGCCTGGTTGACGGTGAGGCCGGCGACGAGTGCGTACTGGTCCTCGTCGACGCCGGGCGGGGGTTGCAGGCCGAGCCGGCCGTTGCGCTGGATGACGGTGCGGGTCGGCAGGTCGAGCTCCCGCCACCAGGTCACGTCGGTGAGGTCGCCGAAGGTGCACACCATCACGAGGCCGGTGCCCTTCGCGGGGTCGGCCAGGGGGTGGGCGAGCAGCGGCACGTCGACGTGGAACAGGGGCGTGCGCACGGTCGTGCCGAAGTGCGGCTGGAACCGCTCGTCGGAGGGGTGCGCGACCAGGGCCACGCAGGCGGGCAGCAGCTCGGGCCGGGTGGTGTCGACGGTGAAGTCGCCGAAGCGGATCCGGTGGTAGGCGCCGGGGCGTTCGCGGTCTTCGAGCTCGGCCTGCGCGACCGCCGTGCCGAACGTGACGTCCCAGAGGGTCGGGCCGTCGACGGCGTACGCGTCGTCGCGGGCGAGGCTGTTGAGGAACCCCTGCTGGGCGGCGGTCCGGGCCCGGTCGCCGATCGTCGTGTAGAGCAGGGTCCAGTCGACGGACAGGCCGAGGTTGCGCCACAGCTGCTCGTAGGCCTGCTCGTCGACCTCGGTCTGGCGTTTGCAGAGGTCGATGAAGTTCCGCCGGCTGATCTTCTGGGGCGGGCCGCCGGGGGTCTTGGTGATGACGAGGTGTTCGTCGTACGGCAGCGCGGGGTCGCACTGCACCCCGTACGTGAGCTGCACCCGCCGCTCGGTGGGCAGGCCGTTGTCGTCCCACCCCATCGGGTAGAACACGTCCCGGCCGCGCATGCGCTGGTAGCGGGCGATCGCGTCGGTCTGTGTGTAGGAGAAGACGTGGCCGATGTGCAGTGCCCCGCTCACCGTCGGCGGCGGCGTGTCGATCGAGAACACGCTGTCGCGGGTGGCGGTCCGGTCGAATCGGTAGGTCCCTTCGGCGTCCCATACCTTTACCCAGCGCGCCTCGAGGCCATCGAGGGTCGGCTTGGCGGGTATGCGCGTCGAATCGGACATGTGCCCCATGCTAGAGCGGTGGATGCCGCGACACCCCTCAATAACCGCATCGCCGCCGGTCTGGTGTTCCTGACCAGCGGTGCCGTGCTCGTCCTGGAGATCGTCGGGCTGCGGCTCGTCGGGCCGTACGTCGGTGTGACGCTGTCGAGCAGCACCGCGATCATCGGTGTGGCCCTGGCCGCGATCGCGTACGGCGCGTGGACCGGTGGCTGGCTCGCGGACCGGCGGGGTGACCCGCGCCGGCTGTTGTCGCCGTTGTTGCTGCTGGGCGCCGCCGCGACGGCCGCGACGCTGCCGATCGTCCGGGTCGCCGGTGCGTGGCTGCGCGACGCCGGGCCGTCGAGTGTGCTGCTGCTCGCGGCGATGGCCTTGTTCGTGCCGGCGGCGCTGCTGTCGGCGGTGACCCCGCTGGTGGTGAAGCTGCAGCTGGCCGATCTCGCGCACACGGGCAGGGTGGTGGGCCGGCTGTCCAGCGTCGGGACGCTCGGCGCGATCACGGCGACGTTCGCGACGGGGTTCGTGTTGGTGGCCACCGTGCCGACGAGCGTGATCCTGCTGGTCCTGGCGGGTGTGCTGGCACTTGCCGGCTTCGGCTTCGGCGGGTACTGGCGGCGCACCGGCAACCTGTCGGCGGCCGCGGCGTTCGTCGTGATCGGCGTGCCGCTCGGCATCGTCACCCCTTCCCCGTGCGACGTGGAGACCGCGTACACGTGTGCCGCGGTCGGCGAGGACGGGGGTGAGGGCCGCGTCCTGTTCCTCAACGGCGCCCAGCACTCCTATGTGGACCTGGGCGACCCGGAGCACCTGGAGTACGCGTACACCCAGTGGATCGGGTCCTATGTGGACGATCTGCCGGCGGGCCCGCTGGATGTGCTGCACGTGGGTGGTGGTGGGTTCACGTTGCCGCGGTACGTGGCCGCGACCCGCCCGGGCAGCGACAACCTCGTCCTGGAGCTGGATCCGGCGCTCGTCGACCTCGACCGGCGGCGGCTCGGCCTGCGGACCGGTCCGCTGCTGCGGGTCGAGACCGGCGACGCCCGCGCGGGGCTGCGCCGCCAGCCGTCCGCGTCGCGTGACCTGGTCATCGGCGACGCGTTCGGCCACCTCGCGGTTCCGTGGCATCTCACGACCCGGGAGCTGGTCACCGACGTCCGGCGGGTGCTGCGCCCGGGTGGCGTCTACGCGCTCAACGTCATCGACGGTCCGGCCCGCCGCTTCGTCCGTGCCGAGGTCGCGACCATCGCCGCCGTGTTCCCGTTCGTGACCCTGGTGGCGCCGCAGCCCGCGTTGCGGGGCGAGACCGGCAGCAACTTCGTCGTGTTCGCTTCCACGTCGCCGGTACGGGCGGTGCCGGACTCCCTGACCGGCGACGAGCTTCGCGCGTTCGTCGGCGGAGCGCGGATCCTGACCGACGACTACGCGCCGGTCGACCAGCTGCTCACGTGGGACTGAGCGGTTTCGGGTCCCGTCCGGTCAGGTGCCGTACGTCGTCGCTGACGGTCGCGAGCTCGCCGGCGGCGATCGCCTCGTAGGAGCTGACCCATCCGGCGACCTCGAACGCCGGCGCCCCGTAGTGCGCCCGCGACGCGTAGGCCTCCTCGACGGTCTCGGGGACGTAGGTGAGTCCGAGCCGGGCCGCGACCTCGTGCATGGTCAGCGCCTCGGGCCCGGTGAGCTCGTAGGTCCGTCCGTCGTGCCCGTCCTGGGTGAGGGCCGCGACGGCGCTCGCGGCGATGTCGTCGTAGGCGACGGCGGCGAGCCGGCCGCCGGCGGCGGGCCCGCGGATGACGCCGTCGGGGCCGGCGAGATTCGGCAGCATCTCCTGGTAGAGGTTGTCGCGCAGGAAGGTCCAGCGCAGGCCGGTCTGCCGGATGTGCTGTTCGGTGTGCCAGTGGTCCCGGCCGAACGTGAAGGTGCAGTCGGGTGCGGCGCCGGCGAACGACAGGTACACGATCCGCTGGACGCCCGCCGCGACGGCCGCGTCGACGGCGCTGCGGTGCTCGGCGACCCGGTCGCCGGACTCGCGCGCCGAGACCAGGAACAGCGTCCCGACCCCGTCGAGCGCCTGCCGCATCCGGCCGGTGTCGCGGTATTCGGCGTCCTTGCGGGTCAGCCGCCGCGCCTCGGGGATCCCCGCCGCGACTCGTCTGCCGACCTGCCCGGATGCCCCGGTCACCGCGATCACACACCCAGTATGCGCCGCCGCCCTGCCATGATCCCCGTGCGGTGCGGGATCGTGGCGGGGCGGCGGGCTGGGCGCGGGTAACAGCTACTTGGGCTGGGCGGCCTGGCCGCGCAGCGAGATGGCCTGGAGGAAGATGTCGCCGATCTTGGCCGGGTCGGGGGCGACGAAGGTGCCGCCGCCGATGGCGTCGGTGATCTGGCGCATGGCGCCCTCGCCGACCTTGTCGCCGATGCCGATGAGGATGACCTGGATGGGCTTGGCCGGGTCGGCGGTCGCCTTGAGCTCGGCGATCAGCTGCTCGAGGGAGAGGCCGCCGGCGGGGTCGTCGTTCTCGCCGTCGGTCATGACGATGAGGGAGTTGATCCGGCCCTGGTCCCAGCCGCTCTGCACGGCCTTGTAGCCGGCGAGGATGGTGTCGTAGAGGGCGGTGTCGCCGTTCTGCTTGGGGCGGATGCCCTGCAGCGCCTGGAGGCACTGGTTGCGCTGGCTGACCAGCGGGCCGATGGGGACGAGCTGCTTGTAGTCCTTGGCGCCGTCGAGCTGGGTGGAGAAGGTCCACACGCCGAGGGCCCAGGAGTCGTCGAAGAGCTGCATGCCGCGGCGGGCCGCTTCGAGGGTCACCGTCATGCGGTCGGCGCCGCCGGCGGTGGGGACCTTCGTGAGCATGGAGCCCGACACGTCGATGACGGCGAGCATGCGGGCCGGGAGGGTGATCGCCTGCCACTTGGTGAGCAGGCCTTCGATGACGGCGGCCTCGGGGACCTGGCCGGCGGTGAGGGAGGTGGGTGCGCCGGTCGGGGTCTGGAAGCCCTTGCCGGCGACGCCGTCGGAGCCGCGGAGGCCGATCGCGCCGAGCCGGTCCCGGAACTGGTCGCCGCCGAGCACCTTGAGCAGCTGCTCGGCGGCGGCGGTGCGCTCCTTGCCGAGGATGACGAACGGGTAGTCGAGGGCGAGCGGCGCGGGCTCGGCGTAGATCGCGGCGAGGCGGACCGGCGGCTGCTGGGCGTTGTACTGGATGACGGCCTGCTCCGACAGCGGCGCGACGGTCAGGCCGGCGCTGAGTGCCTGCGGGTCGGAGCCGCGCGGGAACTTCTGCATGAGGTCGTCGCGCAGCGAGGACCGGCCGGCGGCGAGCGCGCGGAGGGCGGCGGTCGCGGTCTGCGTGGCCTGGGTCTGGTTGCCGCCGGCGGAGGCGGTCGCGGCGGCGGCGAGGGTCATCAGGCCGGCGAGGCCGGTCGAGTCGCGGCTGGGCTCGACGATGCCGAGCTTGACCTTCTGGTCGCCGGCGACTTTCCCGATCAGGTCGGTGTACTTGATTTTCGTCTGGGGCCAGCCGAAGGAGGTGGTGGCGATCGGCTCGGGGACGGCGACGACGATGGGGCTGCGGGCGATCGACTTGGCGTTGGCCGGGACGCTGGCGGGGTTGGCGGCGCGCAGGCGCTGGAGCCACAGCGACGAGTCGGGCACCCACACGTCGGGGATGCGGGTCTTGCCGTTGGCCTGGCCGACGCCGGTCAGGGACTTCTTCGAGGTCGCGGCGATCGCGGCGGCCACGTCGGCGGACGCGGCCTCGATGACCTCGACGTCGACGCAGCCGTCGTCAGGCTTGGCCTGCGCGGACCAGTCGGCGACCTGCTGCTTCAGCGCGGGCGCGATCTCGGCGGGTGCGCTGACCGTGAGCTTGGTGGACGCACCGCACGACGGCTGGGAGTACTTCCGGAACGCATACCAGCTGCCGGCGAGGACTACGAGCACGGCGACGGCGGCGGCGCCCATCTTGAGCGCTGCGCCTGACGACCCCGCTGAGCGGTGGCGACCTTTCACGGCTCTTATCCTCCGGACCGGCGGCCTCTGCGGCCTTGTACCTTCGGTTGGAAATCACTGACGGTACGCATCCCAACAAACGAACGCCCAATCTACAAGGCACCGAAGAATCGTAGTTATCCGAACACGGTTCGCAATCATGCCGGGACAAACCGCCGCAAGCAGGCATTCCGCTCGCACTTAAATCTGCCCTAATCGATCTTCAGCGTGCCTGGCCGGTCACGGAGTGTCACAATCAGCGGCCGGTGATCGGAGAACGGCACCGCCGGGGCCGCCACCCGCAGGACCCGCGGGAGGCGCTCGATGCCGCGCCCGTCGGCCAGCACGTGGTCGAACTGCACGCGTGGCGCCGGCGCCGGGAAGGTCGGCAGGCGCGCGAGGCGGTGCCAGCCGGAGAAGAGCCGGGGCAGCCCGCCGGGGAGGTTGAGGTCGCCGAGGAGCACGCGCGGCGTCGGCAGCGGCCGCAGCGCCCGGCGGACCAGCTGGAGCTGCCGGACGTTCCAGCCGGGGACGAAGGACAGGTGGGTGGTGGCGACCGTCACACGCCCGGCGGGGGTTTCGAGCACCGCGGCGATCAGGACCCGCGGCTCGTCGTCGAGGAACAGCAGCTGGGGTCCGGCCAGCAGCGGTGAGCGCAGCGGGGCGGCCGGCAGGCGGGTCACCCGCCAGTCGACCACCGGATACCGGCTCACCAGCGCGACGCCGTAGTGCGGGTCGGTCCCGTCCTGGTCGCCGTCGGTCGCCGTCCGGAAGCCCTCGCCGGGGGTGCCGACCACGGCCGGCACGAACAGGACGTGCCCCGCACCCAGGGCGTCGGCCGCGATCGCGGCGAGGTCGGCGTGGCCGCTGCGGTGCTGGCCCCGGTCGACCTCCTGCAGCCCGAGGACGTCGGCGTCCAGCGCGGCGATCGTCGCGTGGACGCGGCCGGCGTCGACCTGCCCGTCGGCGAGGGACCGCCCGTGCATGAGGTTGAACGTGCCCAGCCGCATGCCTCATTGTGGCCGCCGCAGCTTCCGTACCGCCGCTCTGGCGATCGTCTCGGTCTCGGCCCGGTCCACCTCCGGCTGGCCGAAGTGCACGAGGGTGCAGGTCGTGCCGCCGACGCGGACGACGAGCAGATAGCCGCCGAGGGTGTAGGCGTCGTCGCCGGCGCCGCCGGACGCCGCCATCCGGACCGCCGCGGACTCGTCGCCGAGGCTCGGCAGCCCGGCGTCGGTCACCGTGACGCTGGTCGTCCCGCCGCCGGGATCGGTGTCCGTGAAGGCCGCGCACCGGGTGCCGAGCTGCCGCAGTACATCCACCGCATCCGGATCCGCGGAGACCTCCTCGGCGAGGAAGGGCCCGGCGGCGCCGCCCTCGAACCGGACGCCGGTGCCGCCCCCGCGGAACCGGTCGATCAGGGCGCCGCAGCCGGCGACGCTGACCGCGCTGTCCCGGCTGACCTCGGGATCCGCCTGCGGCGGGCTGGTCACGTAGCCGTCGGGCAGGTCCTCGACGGCGAGCAGCGAGCCGGTCGCCGAACGCGAAGGCTCCGGCCCGACGGGTGTCGGACCGGAGCCGCAGGACGCCAGCGTGAGCGCCAGCGCGACGCCGGGCAGGTGTCTGGTCATCAGGCCTGAACGGTCGGCTGCGAGCCCTGGTGCAGCGGGGTCCGCGCCCCGGTGGCCAGGTCGACCGCGGTCACCCACGAGTGGCCCTGGTGCGACGCGGTCAGCACGCCGGTGCGGGTGCCCGCGTAGACCATCTCGCGGTCGTCGGCGGCGCCGATCTGGTGCCGGTTGCCGCCGTCGGCGTCGGCCTCGGTGACCCGCACCGCGGTGCCGTCCTCGGTGTAGGTGGTCCAGGTGACCTTCCCGCCGTCGGGCGACCAGGCGGGGACGACGCCGAAGCCGCTGGTGCCGCTGCCGCCACCGCCGTAGTAGTCGATGGCGCGCTCGGTGCCGGTCTCGACGGTGCCGACGCTCAGGCAGTTGTCGGCGATCGACTCGCACTCGCCGCCCCGGAACGCGATCTTCGTGCCGTCGGGCGACCAGGCGACCGCGTCGTCGGTGCGCAGCCGGTCCACCAGCTTCACCGGGGCCTGCTCGGTCGCCTGCTCGGTGATGTACGCGACCTCGGGGACGGCCTGGTCGCGGCAGGAGGCGGGGAAGAGCGGCTGCGACCCAGAGCCCTCGGCACCCTCGGGGCCGTCGGCCGCGACGCGGAAGACGCCGGGGCCGCCGGTGCACGACAGCGCGGCGTAGGCGATCCACCTGCCGTCCGGGGACCACGAGGCGCCGCCGGAGACCCGGTCGCTGACCTGGCGCTTGCCGCTGCCGTCGGCGTTCATCACCCAGACCGTGTTGTTGTGCAGGTACGCGAGCTTCGTGCCGCCAGGGTTGAACCGCGGCCGGGCGTTGACCTCGTCCTCGGTGAGGCGGACCTCGCTGTAGCCGTCGCTGCTGTAGATGACGCCGGCCCGCACGTAGGCGACGGCCTTGCCGCCGAAGGCCGCGGAGGAGGCGGCGGCGGGAGCGGCGGAGGCGGCGGTCGAACCGATCATCGTCCCGAGGCCCGCCAGGGCGGCGAAACCGGCCAGCGTGACTGCCTTCTTGATCGCGTTGCTGTTCATCCGTGCCCCCCGTGGTGCCGTCTCTTCCGTGTGACGCTGAGACCATCGGCGCAACCGTGCCGCACCTGAACTGTTCCCCGCCGGGAACTTGCGGGAAATTCCGCCAATCGGACATATGGCGCGGGCGGTGTGAACAATCTGCACTTGCAGTGCCTTTTCAGGACCGGGTCTCACGGGCGAGGATCGGAGGCATGACTGACACACAGGCCCGCGTGGCGATCGTGACCGGCGCGGCCCGCGGCATCGGCGCCGCGACCGCCCTCCGACTGGCCGCCGACGGGCACGCCGTGGCGGTGCTCGACCTGGACGAGGGCGCCTGCAAGGACACTGTCGAACAGATCCAGGCCGCCGGCGGGCGCGCCCTGGCCGTCGGGGCGGACGTCGCCGACGCACAGGCCGTGGCCGCCGCCGTCGACCGGGTCGCCGGCGAGCTCGGGCCGCCGCTGGTCCTGGTCAACAACGCCGGGGTGCTGCGGGACAACCTGCTGTTCAAGATGAGCGACAGCGACTGGGACACGGTGATGGAGGTGCACCTGAAGGGTGCGTTCCTGATGAGCCGGGCCGCGCAGACGCACATGACGGCGGCGAAGTTCGGCCGGATCGTCAACCTGTCGTCGTCGTCCGCGCTCGGCAACCGGGGGCAGGCCAACTACTCCGCCGCGAAGGCCGGGCTGCAGGGCTTCACGAAGACCCTGGCGATCGAGCTGGGCCCGTTCGGCGTCACCGTCAACGCCGTCGCGCCCGGGTTCATCGCGACCGACATGACCGCCGCGACCGCCGCCCGGGTCAAGGTCGACTTCGAGGCGTTCCAGCAGGCGGCGGCCGAGCGGATCCCGGTCCGCCGGGTGGGCGTGCCGGCGGACGTCGCGCACACCATCTCGTTCCTGGCGAGCGAGGGCGCGGGCTTCGTGTCCGGGCAGGTCATCTACGTGGCCGGAGGCCCGCTCAATTGAACCCGACATCGCAGCCAGCGGACCTGGCGAAGGAGTTCCTCGCCGCGCACGACCCCAACGCGCTCGACCCGCGGGACTTCCTGCGGGCCCGGTTCGACGCCGGGCTCGCGTGGGTGCAGTTCCCGGACGGGCTCGGCGGGCTCGGTCTGCCGCGGGAGGAGCAGGCGGCCGTCGAGGACGTGTTCGCCGCGGCGGGCGCCCCCGACAACAACCCGCGGCGCATCGGCATCGGCCTCGGCATGGCGGCCCCGACGATCCTGCGGCACGGCACCGACGAGCAGCGGCGGCGCTGGCTGCGGCCGCTGTGGACGGGTGAGGAGGTGTGGTGCCAGCTGTTCAGTGAGCCCGGCGCCGGATCCGACCTCGCCGGCCTCGGCACCCGCGCGGTCCGTGACGGCGACGGGTGGGTCGTCGACGGCCAGAAGGTGTGGACGTCGATGGCGCACGAGGCGCGGTGGGCGATCCTCATCGCCCGCACCGACCCGGCCGTGCCGAAGCACCAGGGCATCACGTACTTCGTGCTCGACATGACCGCGCCCGGGGTGGAGGTGCGGCCGCTGCGCCAGGCCACCGGCGAGGCCGAGTTCAACGAGGTGTTCCTGACCGGCGTCCGGATCCCCGACACCGACCGGCTCGGCGCGGTCGGCGAGGGCTGGGCCGTCGCGCAGACCACGCTGATGAACGAGCGGGTCGCGATCGGCGGCGGCGCGGCGCCCCGCGAGGGCGGCGGCATCGGCATCGTCGCCGACCTGTGGCGGGAGCGGCCCGAGCTGCGCACCCCGGCGCTGCACGACGCGCTGCTGCGGCTGTGGGTCGAGGCGGAGGCGGCCAGGCTCACCGGGATGCGGCTGCGCCAGCAGCTGGCGGCCGGCCAGCCGGGCCCGGAGGGGTCGGCGGCGAAGCTGCTCTTCGCCCGGCTCAACCAGGAGATCTCCGGCCTGGAGCTGGACCTGCTCGGCGAGGAGGGGCTGCGGCACGACGAGTGGACGATGCGGCGCCCGACCATCGTCGACTTCTCCGGCCGGACCGCCGGTTACCGGTACCTCCGCGCGAAAGGCAACTCGATCGAGGGCGGCACGTCGGAGATCCTGCGCAACATCGTCGCGGAGCGGGTCCTGGGCCTGCCGCCGGAGCACCGGCTCGACAAGGACGTCGCGTGGAAGGACCTGCCGAAATGACCGATCTGCTGTACAGCGAGGTCGAGGAGGAGCTGCGCTCCAGCGTGCGCGCGCTGCTGGGCGACCGGGCCGGGTTCGAGGCGGTGCTGGCGAGGATCGAGTCGGCCGAACCCGTCGACCTGAAGCTGTGGCGGTCCCTGGCCGTCGACCTCGGGGTGGCCGGCCTGCCGGTGCCCGAGGCGGCCGGCGGCGCGGGCGCGTCGTGGCGGGAGACCGCGGTGGTGATGGAGGAGCTCGGTCGCAGCGTCGCGCCGGTGCCGTTCCTCGGCAGCTCCGTCCTGGCGGTGGCCGCGCTGACCGGCACCGGCGACCCGCTGCTCGACGCGGTCGCCGCCGGCAGCCGGACGGCGACCCTGGCGGTGCCGCTGTCCTGGCGGGCGTCGCAGCCGTGGACCGTCACCGCCGGCGGTGACCGGCTGGACGGCACCGTCACCAGCGTCGTCGACGCCACGGCGGCCGATGTACTGCTGGTGCCTTCCGCCGCGGGGCTCTACGCGGTGGACGCCGCGGCGGCGCGGCGGGTGCCGGTGGTCAGCTTCGACCTGACCCGTCCGCTCACCGACGTCACGTTCGCGGGCGCGCCGGGGCGGCTGGTCACCGCCGACGCGGCCGGAGCCGTGGACCGGGCGCTGCTGGCCGGGGCGGCGCTGCTCGCCTCGGAGCAGCTCGGCGTCGCGGACTGGTGCCTGACGACGACCGTCGAATACGTGAAGACGCGGCGGCAGTTCGCCCGGCCGGTCGGCTCGTACCAGGCGGTCAAGCACCGGCTCGCGGACCTGTGGGTGAGCGTCACGCAGGCCCGCGCGGTGGCCCGCTACGCGGCGGGCTGCCTCGCGACCGGCGACCCGGACCTGCCGGTCGCGGCGGCCGTCGCCCAGGCGTTCTGCTCCCCGGTGGCGGTCAAGGCCGCCGAGGAGTGCGTGCAGCTGCACGGCGGGATCGGCTTCACCTGGGAGCACCCGGCGCACCTGTACCTGAAGCGGGCCCGCGCCAGTGCGGCGACGTTCGGGTCGGCCTCCGCCCATCGCACGGCGTTGGCCGGCCTGGTGTCGCTGCCGGGCTGAGTCCCGGCTGAGTGAGGTGTCGCGTTACAGGAGGAGCCGGGTCAGCGACTCGGCGACGCAGACCGGCTTCTCCTGGCCCTCGCGCTCGACGGTCACCTTGTTCTTCAGCTGCAGCCAGCCCTCGCCGATGTCCTCGGCGGACAGCAGCTGCACCGTGGCGCGCACCTTGGACCCCACCGGCAGCGGCGACGGGAACCGCACCTTGTCCAGCCCGTAGTTGATGCCCATCCGGGAGCCTTCCACCCGGTACACGCCGGAGACCAGGACCGGCAGCAGCGACAGGCTCATGAAGCCGTGCGCGATGGTGGTGCCGAACGGTCCGGCCGCGGCCCGCTCCGCGTCCACGTGAATCCACTGGAAGTCGCCGGTGGCCTCGGCGAACAGGTTGATGTGCTCCTGGGTGATCTCCCGCCAGTCGCTGTGGCCGAGGACCTCGCCGACCGAAGCCAGCAACTCGCCGCCGTTCGCAAACGTTCGCATACCCCTGATCCTGCACAGCAAGTGCAACATTCGTCAACGACGGGCGGCCGGCCCCGTGGCTCGGGACCGGCCGCCTTTGTCACCAGGACGTGCCTTGCAAGGGCGCTGTTACGTGCCGATGCGGTTGAGTTTCAGCGTCACGCCGATGTCGGTGTTGACGACGGTCGTGCCCGGGACGGCCGGGGTGACCACCGAGGTGGAGACCCTGCCGGTGCCGGGGAGCAGACCCTTCACCGTGACCGTGTAGGACGTCGACGCGCCCGGCACCGGGTCGGTGCTGGTCACGTAGAGGTCCGTGCTCGGCAGGGTGTTCACGGGCAGGCCCTGACCACCGTTGCCGTACGCGTTCTCGGCCCCGACGACGAGGTTCTGCCCGGCGGGCAGCGCACCCATCGTCCCGAAGTCGTAGGACATCGCGATGTCCTGCGGACCGCCCGAGCCCAGCCAGACCTGGAAGCGGCGCTGGTTGAGCGTGCCGAAGTCGTTCACCCGCCACTCGACGACCGTCCAGGTGCCGACGCCGTCGGTGAGCACGTTGATCAGCAGACCAGTCGCGCCCGTGCCGTCGAGGTCGGTCCAGAACGGCGCGAGGACGTTGTTCGGCTTCGCGGGGTTCGGGATCGGGGTGATGTCACAGCAGTTGTTGTTCTCACGGCTGTCATCGCTGCCCGGGTACAGGTAGCCGTTCGAGTCGACGGTGAGCGAGGAGTACTCGACACCGTTGTACTTGAACGACGGCACGTTGAACGTCGTCAGGTCCTCGTCGCCGACCGGGGTCACGAGCGTGCCCCCGAACAGGTCGAGCGGGATGTACCCGGCGATGGTGCCCGGGGCGATCGACGGCGTGCCCGGGATCGCGCCGGCGAGCGGCGCGCCCTTCTTCTCGGCCTTGAACGGGTGGACCACGGTGGCACCGTTCGCGCCGACGATCGGAAGGTTGATCGTGGACGTGGTGGTGAAGTCCGCCGTGGTGTCGTTGAAGGTGTTGTTCGTGGCCGTCACGGTGCAGGTGCTGTTCTGCAGCAGCGTCAGCGACGGCGGCGTGCAGGCCTGCGTCACCGTGATGTCACCCTGCTGCGGGATGAACGCCACCGGCAGGTGCAGCGCCGGCACGCTCGAGCTGACCGGCTTCAACCGGACCTCACCGAAGTACTGCGCCTTGGGGGCGTTGGACTTGATGGTGATGTTGATGGTCGCGGTCTCCCCCGCCTTCACGGTGAAGATCGCCGGGGACACAGTGATCGAGGAGCCGGCCGGCGAGGTCGCCTCGGTCCTGTAGGTCTGCGTCTTGCCGGAGACGTTCTTCGCCGTGCGGACCGCGGTGAGCTTGCCCGGCATGACCGGGGCGTTCACCGACGGAAGGTTGATCTGCACCGCGTTGACCGGGTCGTTGCCCAGCGCGTACATCCGGTCGGCCGTCTCGTCGAACGTGAGACCGGGGTTGGCCGCGAGGTTGACCTGGACCCGACCGGCGCCGAGATCGAACGGGTCGGCCGGAGTCGTCCCGTTCTCCTTCTTCACGTTGGTCGTCGCCGTGGTCATCAGCGAGGACTTGATCTGACCCGGGGTGAAGTCCGGGTGGGCCGCCTTCTCCAGGATGGCGGAGCCGGCGATGTGCGGCGACGACATCGAGGTGCCCGCGATCGCCATGAAGTACTCGCCGGGCGGGCCACCGGCCGCGTCGTCCAGGACCGGCGTCTGGCCGGCCAGGATCTGCACGCCGGGGGCGGAGATGTCGGGCTTGATGAACTGGCCGCCGGGGCCACGCGACGAGAAGGTCGCCATCGTGTCACCGGTGCCGATGACCTTCGTGCCGGCCGTGAACGTGGCCGTGTTGCCCGGGTGGGCGGCCATGAAGGCCAGGAACGCCGTGCCGTCGGCGAGGTGCACCGTCGGCAGCCAGTGGTTGTCGCTCAGCGCGTCCTGCGGTGTCGCGTTGTACAGGATCATGCCGGCGGCACCACCCTGCCGCACGTTGAAGCCCTTGATGATGCGGCCGGGGCTGCGCTCACACGCGACGATCTTGTTGACGAAGATGCCGGGCGGGGCCGGCGCGGTGCAGGTCGGGTTGTTGTACGGCGGAGCCGACGCCATCACGATCTGCTTGGCCGGGGTGACGCCCTGGGTGATCGAGACGCCCTTGTAGGTCGCCGAGGTGCCGTCGGTGGATGCGACGGTCAGGGTCGACTCGAAGGAACGCTTCTGGGTCGACGCCGCGACGGTGGTGACCCAGCCCGACAGGTGGTCGGTCGTGGACGCGCCCGGGCCGGAGTTGCCGGCGGAGGCGGCCACGAAGACGCCGGCCTTGTAGGCGTCGAAGAACGCCAGCTCCACGATGTCGGTGTACGGGCTCGCGCCACCCGAGATCGAGAAGTTGATGACCTTGACGCCGTCCTTGATCGCCTGGGCGACCGCGGCGGCCGAGTCGGTGCCGTAGCAGCCGGTGGCGCCACAGACCTTGTACACCGAGACCCAGGCGCCGGGCGCGACGCCGTTGATCGGCCCCCGCTCGACACCGAGGACGTTCGCCGACGCGACCGGGTTACCGGCGGCGGTCGACGCGGTGTGGGTGCCGTGGCCGTCGGAGTCGCGGGCGGTGTACCCGAACATCTCCATCGGCTGCAGCGCGTTGTAGGTGTCGAGGAAGCCCTTGCCACCGATGAGCTTGTTCTGGCAGACGAACGGGTCGGCCGCCGGGGTGAGCGGGTTGTCGCCGAAGTCGCAGGCACGCGGCGTGCCGTCCGCCTTCGCGGGCGGGGCGCCGAGGTTGCCGTTGTCCGCGAACGACGGGTGCTCCGGCCACACGCCACTGTCGAGCGAGCCGAAGATGACGCCCTTACCGGCGTTCGGCTTGCCGCCGAGCGACGGGTAGACCTGGTCGGCACCGATGAAGCTGGTGCTGGAGTCGGTCTGCGGGGCGCGTGCGGCGTCGGACTGGACCGCCACCACATTGTCGAGCGTGAGGATCGCGCCGATCTTGTTCGCCGGCACCGACATGGCGATACCGCCGTAGACGGTCCGCAGCTTCTGGCCGACCTTGGCGTCCGGAACCTGCTTCTGCAGCTGCCCGAGGAACTTGTCCTCGATTGACTTGATGCGGCTTTCGTAACGCTGTTCCGCGGTACTGCCGGAAAGCGCCTTACCGGTGACTGACGGGCTCGTCGCCTCATATCCGGCAATTCCGCCGGCATATGTCGCGGTCGAGTCGTAGTCGAGCTTCACCGCAATCGGCAGCCGGGTGCTGTCGGTGCGGTTGAGCAGGGACGGGTCGGTCTTTGCCATGCGACTCGTGGGTGACTTCGCGGCCGAGCTCTGCTTGGCCAGCGTCGCACCCGGCACCGATGTCAAGCTGCCGCTCTGTACCGGTGCTGCCTGACTCGGGCTTGCCGAGACGATCACGAGCAGTGGCGGAACGAGTGCTGACGCCATTGCGGCGCGCACCCATGTCCGTCGGCTCATCATGCCCCCTCTCAGGACGGGCTGTGTCCGAAGGGTTGTTACTGACTCCCCCGTGGTGCTGCTCCGGCGTGGCCCACCCTCGGCCTACGCGCACGCCGTCGCCGCATATCCCGAATGCTCGATATACGCCGTCACAACATGCCAGTTTTCTGCAGCGCGGAACAGAGGCCGTCACTCCCGAGAATCGCGCCGAACAGGGGTTGTAGGGCAACGTCGAGGGTTGCCGAGGGCATGGCATTAACACATAGCAAGGTATTGCTATGTCGATCGCACCTATTGGCGGAGAAAAGGTCCGGAAATGACGAAACCCGCCCTTTCGGGCGGGTTTCGCTGGAAACGTTCAGGCGTCGTCGCGGGGCGGCGGATTGATGACCACCGTCTGGTCGGCGTCCTCCACCGGCCGCTGCGACGGCACCTGGATCTGCCCGCCGGCCGGTGGGTTCGCCGGCTGCGGGGTCACGGCCGCCGGCGGGGTCACGGCCGGCGGCACGGTCGGGACCACCATCGTCGGGGCGTCCACCCCCGCGGACGGCTCGTTCGCCGCCGCCTGCCGCAGGCGGGCCTGCCGGGCCTCCTCGGCTTGGCGCACCGCCTCGGCCTGCCTGGCCGCCTCGGCCTCGCGCTCGGCCTCCGCCTGCCGCGCGGCCTCCTCGGCGGCCCGGCGGGCCGCCGCCTCCTCGCGGCGGGACTGCGCGTGGGCCTTCACCCGCTCGGACACGGCCGGCGCCTCCTGCTCGACGCGGCTCAGCCAGCCCTCCCAGCGCTGCTGCATCGGCCGGACCAGGCCGCCGCCGACCCCGACGATGAGGATGCCGGCGATTGTGGCGAGGACCGCGATCAGCACCGGCGTGGTCACCGACGTGGCGATGCCGATCTGGTTCAGCGCCGCGATGACGCCCAGGCCGAGCACGAAGCAGTACCCCAGGTTCGCCAGGAGCCGCCCGTACGGCAGGCCGCCCAGCGCGCCGGTGACGACGTCGCGCAGGCCGCCGGCGAGCGCCGCGGCGACGACCACGATCACGACGGCGACGGCCGCCTTCGGCAGCCACGACACCACGTCGTCGATCAGGTCGGACACCGGGTTGGGGCCCCACACGCCGAACGCGATCTGCAGCGTGAAGAGCAGGACCGCGTAGTAGACGAGCTTCGCCACCAGGTCGCCGGCGTCGAAGCGCGCACGCGACAACGCCCGGCCGACGCCGCCGCGGTCGGCGAGCCGGTCGAACCCGACCTTCGCCAGCAGCTTGCGCACCAGCTCCCGCAGCGCGACCGCGACGGCCCAGCCGATCAGAAGGATGACGATGAACAGCAGCAGTGACGGCACGAACCGCACGACGTCTGCGAGGGCATCACGAACCATGCAGTGACGCTTGCCCAAACGCCGTCGGCACTAATCGTCCATACCCGCCAGCCCCTTCGGGCTCTCCGTCTCTCGGGCGTGCTCCGGACCGCCCGCCAGCTGATCGGCGAGGGTCACGCTGCAGTGCTCGACGGCGAAGTCACCGAGTTCGTCGACGTCGAAGCCGGGGAACGGCTCCAGAATCCGCACCTGTTGCTCGGTCATACCTCCAGTGAAACCCCCCGGCGGTGGGTAGAACGGTTTCATGACCAAACCAGTGACCGGTGTGCTCTTTGATGTCGACGGGACCCTCATCGACAGCGTCTACCTGCATACGACGGCCTGGTGGCAGGCGTTCCGGCAGTTCGGCCACGACGTCCCGTCGGCCCGCATCCACCGGGCGATCGGGATGGGGTCGGACAAGATCCTGGACCACCTGCTGGGTCCCGGCCACGACCCCGGCGACGACGACGCGCTGCGGGCCGCGCACGCCAGCCTGTACGCCTCGCGCTGGGCGGCGCTGCGCCGGCTGCCGGGCGCGCAGCGGCTGCTGGAAACGTGCGCCGGCCGCGGGCTGCGCAACGTGCTCGCCACGTCGGCGTCGAAGCCGGAGCTGGGCGCGCTGCTGCGGTGCCTGGACGCCGACGCGGTCATCGACACGGTGACCAGCGCCGACGACGCCGGGGAGAGCAAGCCGGCGCCGGACATCGTGGAGGTGGCGCTGCGGCGGGCGGGGCTCGACCCCGGGGAGGTCGTGTTCGTCGGCGACTCGGTCTGGGACGTGCAGGCGGCCGGACAGGTGTCGATCCCGTGCATCGGCCTGACCAGCGGCGGGCTGTGCGCGGCGGAGCTGCTCGACCACGGCGCCGCCGCCGTCTACGCCGACCCGCAGGACCTGCTGGACAACCTCGACGAGGCGCTGACCACCGCGTTCCGCGTCGCGCTCACCGCCTAGAGCTTCAGCGGCGCCGGGTAGCCGCGCGGAGGGTCGGGCAGGTTCCACGGCTCGTGGACGGCCTTGCCCTCGACGTCCGCCAACTCGGGCACGTAGCGGCGCACGTAGTCGCCGGCCGGGTCGAAGCGGTGCGCCTGCCTGATGGGGTTGAAGCGCCGGTACGGCTTGGTGTCGTTGCCCGTGCCGGCGACCCACTGCCAGTTGCCGTAGTTGTTGGCGACGTCGCCGTCCAGCAGCAGGTCGAAGAAGTGGTCGCCGCCGGCCCGCCAGTCCACGCCCAGGTGCTTGGTCAGGTAGGAGGCGGTGATGAGGCGGGCCCGGTTGTGCATCCAGCCCTCGGCGAGCAGCTGCCGCATGCCGGCGTCGACGACCGGGACGCCGGTGTGCCCCTCCCGCCAGGCCTGCAGCGCGTCGGACTCGTCGCGCCAGCGGTCCTCCGCCGACGCCCGGTATGCCTTGTGCCGCAGGTCGGGGAACGCGAACAGCACCTGCTGGTAGAAGTCGCGCCAGCACAGCTGCCGCAGGAACGGCTCGGCGCCGGGGCGGCCGTGGACCCGGGCCGCCACCTCCCGCGGCGACAGGCAGCCGAAGTGCAGGAACGGGCTGAGCCGGGACGTCCGGTCGGCCGCCATGGCGTCGTGGTCGTCCTCGTAGCCCTCCAGGTGCGGCAGCCACGCGGTGAGCCTGCGCCGCCCGGCGGACTCGCCACCGCCGGTCTTCGCGGGGCGGTCCCGGAACCAGGACGCCGGGAGGTCGTCGGGGAGCCGGAGTTTGCGGGGTGCGGCCTCGACGTCGCGCCAGCCGGCGGCCTGCCACGCCCGCCAGAACGGCGTGAAGACCTTGTAGTGCCCGGCGCCGCCGGTGGGGCGCAGCGCGCCGGGCGGGACGACCGTGACGCCGTCGAAGGTCTTCAGTGCGATCCGCTCGGCGGCGCAGGCGTCCGCCAGGCGGCGCTCCCGCTCGCGGGCGTACCCGCTCACGTCCGCGGCGATGCCGATGCCCTCGGCGCCGGTGCGCTTCGCCACCCGTACCGACTCCGCGGCCGGATCTCCGCGCAGCTCGACGAGGTCGGCGCCGCGCTGCCGCAGCGACGCCTTCAGGTCGGCGAGGCTCTCGTCGAGGAACCGGCGGCGGTTGTCGCCGGCCAGCAGCGTGGGGTCGTGCACGAAGAGCGGCACGACCCGCTCCGCGGCGCGGGTGGCCGCGGCGAGCGCCGGGTTGTCGTGCACCCGCAGGTCGCGGGTGAAGAGGACGACCGCGGTCTTCATACGCCCGTCCCCCGCGGGCCGGTGGCGGTCATGCCGCGGTGCGGCGCAGGTCGAGGACCGCCGGCAGGTGCAGCTCGGTGGCGGACTCACGCGGCAGCGGCACGACGACCGGCGGCATCTGCGGCTGCGGGTCGAGCGCGCCGGCGGGGGTGCCGGGGATCGGCACCGGGGCGCCCGGACGGGTCAGCAGGCAGCGCAGCGCCACCGCGAGGCGGCGCGCCTTGGGCACGGTGGCGCGGCGGACGAAGACGTCGTGGTCCTGCGCCTCGACCGCGTCGAGGATGCCGCCGTACAGCCGGAACGCCGCCCGCATGCACGCCTGGGAGCTGGGCGCCAGCATCTGGATCCCCGGCGCGGCCGCGATGTAGTGCTGCCGGGCGCGCTGCACCTCGTACCGGACCAGGCTCTTGATCTGCTGGCTGCTGTGCCGCTCGCGGGCCGCCGCCAGCAGGTCCTCGCGGCCGACCCCGAACCGGCGCAGGTCCTCCTCCGGCAGGTAGATCCGCCCGCGGTCGAGGTCCTCGGCGACGTCGCGGATGAAGTTGGTGAGCTGGAACGCGAGGCCGAGCTGGCGGGCGGGCTCGCGGGCGGCGGCCCGGTCGCTCGACTCGAGGATCGGCAGCATCATCGTGCCGATCACCGCCGCCGAGCCCTCCATGTAGTCGAGCAGGTCGTCGTACGTGGCATAGCCGGTGACGGTGAGGTCCATGGCCATGCTCGCCAGGAACTTGCGGAAGTCCTCCAGGTCGATGTCGAACACCTGGATCGTGTGCAGCACCGCAGGCAGGAGCGGGTCGTCGGTCGGCGCGCCGCGCAGCCCCCGCACGAACGCGTCGCTCCAGGCGTCGAGCTCGCGGGCGCGGTCCTGCGGGGTCAGCCGCTCGGTGCGGTCGACGATCTCGTCCGCGTAGCGCGTGAACCCGTAGAGGGCGTGCACGTGCCGGCGCTTCCAGGCCGGCAGCAGCCGCGTCGCCAGGTAATACGTCCGGCCGTGGTGGCGGTGCAGCGCACGGCACCGCTCGTAGGCGGCGGTCAGGGGCGCTGACTCCATGGTGGCCTCCGGTTGAATCGACGCACTAATCGACGCAAGTTCGAGCCTACGCTACGCTTCGGTGATGCGGGTAGTGAAAGGGCTTCGGTCATGCGGTTGGTGACAGGTCTTCGGTCATGCGGTCGGTGACGGGTCCGACCGATCGGGTGGTCGTCGTCGGAGCGGGGCTCGGCGGGCTCGCCGCGGCGATCCGGCTGGCCGCCGCGGGGCGCGAGGTCACCGTCCTGGAGCGGGACGACTACCCCGGCGGCCGGGCGGGGAAACTCGGCATCGGCGGCTACGAGTTCGACACCGGTCCCACCGTGCTGACGATGCCGTCGCTGCTGGAGGACCTGCTCGGCACCGTCGGGGAGGACCTGGCCGGCTGGCTGCCGATGACCCGGCTCGACCCGGCCTACCGCGCGCACTTCCCCGACGGCTCCACGCTCGACGTCATCGCCGACACCGCGCGGATGGCCGGCGAGGTCGCCCGGGTCTGCGGCTCCCGCGAGGCCGACGGCTACCTGCGCTTCGTCGACGACGCGCGGGAGCTGTGGCGGCTGGAGCGTGACGACTTCATCGACCGCAACCTCGACCGCCCGCGGGACCTCGTCACCGCCAACCTGTGGCGGCTGGTGGCCCGCGGCGGCTTCGGCCGGCTCCAGTCGAAGGTCGACGGCTACTTCAAGGACCCGCGGACCAGGCGGATCTTCTCCTTCCAGGCGATGTACGCCGGGGTCGCGCCGCACCAGGCGCTCGCGCTCTACGCGGTGATCGCCTATCTCGACTCCGTCGCCGGCGTCTACTTCCCGAAGGGCGGCATCCACGCGGTCTCGCGGGCACTCGCCGACGTCGCCACCAAGCACGGCGTGACGATCCACTACGGCAGTCCCGTCGCGTCGGTCTCCGTCGCCGGCGGGCGCGCAACCGGCGTGGTGTGCGCCGACGGCCGCCGGTTCGCCGCCGACACCGTCGTGCTCAACCCGGACCTGCCGGTGGCCTACCGGGACCTGCTGCCGCCCACCCGGTGGCGCAACCCGCTGCTGGGCAGGCTGCGGTACTCGCCGTCGTGCGTGGTGCTGCACGTGGGGTCGCGGCAGGCGTACGGTGCGATCGCCCACCACAACATCCACTTCGGCCGGGCGTGGCGGGAGACCTTCGACGAGGTCATCAACCAGGGCCGGCTGATGAGCGACCCGTCCATCCTGGTCACCAACCCCACGCGCACCGACCCGTCGCTCGCCCCGGACGGCCGGCAGACCTACTACGTGCTCGCGCCGACGCCCAACCTCACCGCGCCGCTGCTGGACTGGCGGGGGACCTTGCGCGGCACGTACCGCAGCGAGCTCATCGACACGTTGGAGCGGCGCGGCTACGTCGGGTTCGGCGACGCCATCGAGGTGTCGCGCTTCATCACCCCGGCCGACTGGGCAGATCAGGGCATGGCCGCGGGGACGCCGTTCGCGGCGGCGCACACCCTGCGGCAGACCGGGCCCTTCCGGCCGGGCAACCTCCACCCCACACTGTCCAATGTGGTCTTCGTGGGATCCGGGACGCAGCCGGGTGTCGGCGTGCCGATGGTCCTGATCTCCGGCCGTCTGGCGGCGGAGCGTATTACGGGGGTGGTGTCTTGAGCACGTCGTCTTCTTCGTCGTCGTCTGGCTCGTCTTCTCGTGAGTCGCATCTCGTCGAGCTGGTCGACGCCGGGGGTGGGGCGGTCGGGTCGATGACGGTCGACGAGGCGCACCGGGCGCCCGGGCTGCTGCACCGCGCGTTCTCCGTCCTGCTCGTCGACGACGACGGGCGGCTCCTGCTGCAGCAGCGGGCGGCGGTGAAGACCCGGTTCGCGCTGCGGTGGGCCAACGCGTGCTGCGGCCATCCCGTGCCCGGCGAGACCGTCACGTCCGCCGCCACCCGGCGGCTCGTCGAGGAACTGGGCGTGAGCGCCGTTCCCCTGCGGGAGGTCGGGGTGTACGTGTACCAGGCCTCCGACCCGTCGTCCGGGCGGGTGGAGCACGAGTACGACCACGTGCTCGTCGGTCACGTGCCGGACATTTCGGGTTCGTTCGCTTTAGGAGCAGTTGATCCCGAAGAAGTTGCCGCCGTCGAATGGGTCGCCGTCGAGGACCTCGAGGCACGGCTGTCGCACTCCCCGGACCTGTACGCACCGTGGCTGGCCGGGGTCGTGTCCGCCTGGCGTGGCTCGACGGCATGACGGCCGCGGCGGCGTATTCGGCGGGCGCGGTGGCCCGGCGGCTCGGCGTCGCCGTGACCACGCTGCGGACCTGGCACCAGCGGTACGGGATGGGCCCGTCGCTGCATGAGCCCGGCCACCACCGCCGGTACACCGAGCAGGACATCGAACGTCTCGAGACGATGCAGCGCCTGATCGTCCAGGGCGTCGCCCCGCACGAGGCGGCCCGCTGGGCCCTGCGCTCGTCCGCCGCCCCTGCCGCGGTGTCCGGCTCGTTCGTCACCGATGCGGCCGCCTCGTCGCGCGGCCTGTACCGGGCGGCGCTGCGGCTGGACGCGCCGGCCGTGCGGCAGCGGGTCGCGGCGGCCGTGCACGAGCTCGGCGTCGTCGCCGCCTGGGATCAGGTGCTCCGGCCGGTGCTCGCCGCCATCGGCGACCGGCACGCCGCGACCGGCGCCCTGGTCGAGGTCGAGCACCTGGTGTCGGGCTGCGTCTCGGCCGTCTTCGGCGCGGTGCCGCGCCCCGACCCGGCCGTCCCGTCCCGCATCCTGCTCGCCTGCGCCGACGAGGAGCAGCACAGCCTGCCCATCGAGGCGCTCGGCGCCGCGCTCGCCGCGGCCGGCGTCGGGACCCGCATGCTCGGCGCCCGCGTCCCGCCGACGGCTCTCGCCACCGCCGTGCGGCGTACCGGCCCGGCGGCCGTGCTGGTCTGGTCGCAGCTGCGCACGACCGGCGACCCGGCGCAGCTCTCGCCGGTCGTCGATGCCGCCTGGCGACCGCTGATCGTCGCCGCCGCCGGCCCCGGATGGGACGTGGCGGCGCTTCCCGCCGGCGTCTCGGCACCGTCCACTTTGACCGAGGCATTGGCGCTGCTCACCTCGGTGGTCAACTGACTTCACCTTTCTTCGTCTGTGTAAATGTCCCTTGACGAGGTACTCCCGGGTTCGTGCCACGGACTGAACGCAGGAGGCCTTCGGGTGCGTCTTGTCATTAGCGTGTGCGTTCGCCACCATGCTGACCACCGACACCCGGAGCTGACGATGACCCGCACCCGCCTCGCCCTAGGAGCGCTGATCAGCGCCGCCGCCCTGGCCCTCGCCGGCTGCGCCGCGTCCGGCGCCCCCTCGGCGTCGTGGCACGGGCAGTCCTCCGGTGTCGCCGACGGCGGCCAGGCCGGCGGCACGCAGGCGCACCCGATCAGCGACTCGACCGCGCAGGCCGCCACGGGCGCCGGCAAACCGTCCGCCTCCGCGTCCGCCGCCCCCTCGGCGTCGACGTCGGCCTCGGCCGCGCCGTCCGCCTCCGCGTCCGCCACCGCCCCTTCCGACGGCATCATGCGCAAGACCGGCACCGACGGGGTCGCCCTGACCTTCGACGACGGCCCGTCCGCCGACACCCCGAAGCTGCTCGCCATGCTGCGCCAGCACAACATCAAGGCCACGTTCTGCGTCGTCGGCGTCGCCGTCCAGGAGTTCCCGCAGTACCTGCAGGAGATCGTCAAGGACGGTCACACGCTCTGCAACCACACCTGGAAGCACGATGAGAAGCTCGGCAAGAAGTCCGCCGACACCATCCGCGCCGACCTCCAGCGCACCAACGACGAGATCCGCAAGGTCGTCCCCGGCGCGCAGATCAAGTACTTCCGCCACCCCGGCGGCAACTTCACCCCCGCCGCGGTGCAGATCGCCACCGAGCTGGGCATGGTCTCCCTCGGCTGGACCGTCGACCCCTCCGACTGGAACACCAAGAAGTGGTCCGGCAACCAGATGACGCAGCACATCATCAACAGCGTGAGGAACAACACGAAGCCCGGCGCGGTCATCCTTTCCCACGACGGCGGCGGCGACCGCAGCGCCACCCTCGCCGCCTACAAGACCCTCCTGCCCGAGCTGAAGCAGCAGTTCAACCTGGTCGCGCTACCCGTCTGAGGCGCCGCCGCGACACCACGATGGATACCCATTTGGTTTTCGCGGAAGAGGTCACGTATGCTCTGAAAGCCTCCGGCGGGGCCGGATGGGAGCAACACCGCAGAAGTCGCAGAGTATGCGATGATGGCGGGGCCGCCCTCATCGTCTAGCGGCCCAGGACGCCGCCCTTTCAAGGCGGTAGCACGGGTTCGAATCCCGTTGGGGGCACGACCCGGGTTCGCCCGGGTAGCAAGAAGAGCAAGGTCCTGTGGAGCAGTTGGAGTGCTCGCCGCCCTGTCAAGGCGGAGGTCGCGGGTTCAAGTCCCGTCAGGACCGCAAGGCCCATCTTGGGCAGGTAGCTCAGTCGGTACGAGCGTCCGCCTGAAAAGCGGAAGGTCGGCGGTTCGACCCCGCCCCTGCCCACAAAGCTCTTCGCCGGGCTTTCAAGACCCCGACCAGCGGAAACGCAGGTCGGGGTCTTTGTATGCCGGGGTCGGCCACGAAGATCAAAATGTAGCAACAGCGGTTATCGTGACGGCGTACGGTCGGCAGGCGCTTGCAGCCGACATCCACACGCAGCAGGATCGGCTGGTGACTGAGGCGCCTGACATCGAGACCGCGTGGCGGTATCTGCTCGAACGGACGCCAGGCGCCAGGCAAGGCGATGAGTTGATCGTTCGGGCGGCATCACCTGACGATTCAAGCAGCTGAGGTGGCAACCGCCACGGTCGCCAGGACGCTGGTCGGTATAGTTTTCGCTATACTGCCTCCGTGGCCACACCGGCGTGGGGTATCTACGTCGTCAACGAGGTCCGCACCTGGATCTTCTCTCTGGAACCGGCAGCCAAAGCGCGGGTTGTCCAGGCGATCGACGCACTCGCCGAAAGCGGACCGGGCCTCGGTCGGCCTCTCGTCGACACCATCACCCACTCGTCGCTGGCGAACCTCAAAGAGCTACGACCGGGCACCATGCGGATCCTCTTCGTCTTCGATCCTTGGCGATCCAGCATCCTGCTCGTCGCCGGCGACAAGGCAGGGCAATGGGAAGCCTGGTATCGAGAGGCGATACCGCTGGCGGAGCAGCGTTATGAGATCTACTTGAAAGAACGGGCGCAGGAAGAGGGGGGCCAGCGATGAGCAGCTACGTGCGCTGGAGCGACATCCGAGGCGAACTCGTGGAGCAGGCGGGCGGCGAGGAAGCTGTCGCGGCCGGAAAGCAGGAGTTGCTGGCCGAGGTCACCGGCCACCGCCTCGCCGAAGCGCGCCGCGGTCGTGGCCTTACTCAGCAGCAGGTCGCCGACCGCATGGGAGTCACCAAAGGCCGGGTCTCCCAGATCGAGCAAGGCAAGGTCTCGGGTCAAGAGGTTCTCGCCCGCTACGCCGTTGCTCTGGGTGGTCGCCTCCACCAGGCCATCTACTTCGACGACGGAGACATCACCGCCATTGCCTGATCGCAGAGTCGTGTAGCAACGCATGTAGCAACGGCGGCGAACATGTCCGGGTTGCTGGAGATGGCGCGACACGCGTTGGCTCGGCGTTCGAGTCTTCCACGCAGAGCCGCCGACACCTGAAAAGCGGAAGGTCGGCGGTTCGACCCCGCCCCTGCCCACAAAGCTCTTCGCCGGGCTTTTCAAGACCCCGACCAGCGAAAACGCAGGTCGGGGTCTTTGCATTCTCCCGGATTCGCACTACATCGAGGACCAGGTCGCCGGGCCTGGCTCGCGGCTCACCACCACCCGGCCGTTCGCCTTCGAACTCGACGCGCCGTCGCTGGACTCATAGGCGATGCCGGCTGACTTCACTGGTCGTGACGGCTCGGCTACGACGTCCTGAAAGTGTCGGACCCTGGTCGTAGCGTGCGGGCATGACGCACTTCGACTGGGACTTCGACGGCCTTCCGACCCGTGGCACCGACGTCCGGCGCCGGTTGATGATCGACCATCGCAGCTATGACGTGACGGCGTTCGACGACGGTTCCGGCTTCGTCGGGCTGCGGCTGGTGGGATGGGACTCCGGCTATGTGGTGACGGAGCTGGTCGGCGAGCTGCCAGCGCGTGACGCGAGCGACGTCGGGCAGTTGCTGGCGTCGGCGCTCGCCGGGTTCCGGGGCGGTGGCTCGCCGCCGGGGCCTCCGCCCGAGGACGGGTGGCTGCTGCCGCAGGATCCGGGGCCGCTGGATCTCCGGTCCGCGGCGCCGAAGTCCGGTCAGCCGTGGGAGCCGGCGGATCTCGACCTGCTGGTGCGACGTTTCCACGAGGGCGCCAGCATCAAGACCCTGACCGTTGAGCTGGGACGGACCGACGGCGCGATCCGGCAGCGCCTGCAGATGCTCGGTGCGACGCGACCCGCTCCCCCGCCGTCCACGAACGGTCCAGCAACGGAGGGTCCCACGCCTCCTGCGCCTGCCTCAGCGGCTCCTCCGTCGCGGGAGACACGGGAGGCGAGCTGACCGGCGCGGAAGACGGGCTGGCCGGCAGGGCAGGCGGACTGGCAGGCGGCCTGACCGGCGGGGCAGGCGGGTTGACCGGCGAGTGAGGCCGGCTGAGTGGCGCGCTGGTCTGTGTTCTGCGCCCTCTCGTGGTGAGCCAGCCGAACGCTTCGTCGAGCGGCCGGCGAGCGGGGTCCGCACCGGCCGGCGGGCGGTGCGGCAATCCCGGGTGGTGCGACACCCCCGAGCCGGGCAGCAATCCATGCCTGAGCAGCGGCCCCGAGCCTGGCGGCGGTTCCGAGCCAGGCAGCGGTCCCGAGCAGGGCGGCAACCCAGGTCTGTGCGGCGACCCCGAGCCAGGCGGCCGTCCCGAGCCAGGCGGCGGTTCCGAGCCGGGCGGCAACCCAGGTCTGTGCGGCGGTGAGGGCTGGGGGCCGAGCTTGGCACCGGCAGAACGGAGAGTGACACCTGGGAGGCGCTGAGGCAGGCGGCGGTACGCACGGAGCGTGCCTTCGGCAGCGAGGCGGCGGGCGCACGGCATCGGCTGGTCGCAGGTGCTGCACCGGGTGCTGGTGGCTGACTCGACGTGCACGGCGATGGCGCGGTTCGCGTTGGCGATCCGGTCGGCGGCGGCCTGGGAGTAGTGCACCGTGCCCATGCCTTCAGCGCCTGCTGAGTCATGTCCGGCGGCGGTGCTCGTGCGGTCAGGTCCGGCGCGGTCAAGCACGGTCCGATCGCCCGTCACCGAGCCGGACGCGATGCCGTCATGTGCGATGCCGTCGTGGGCGATGCCGTCGTGGGCGATGCCGTCGTGGGCGATGCCGTCGTGGGCGATGCCGTCGTGGGCGATGCCGTCGTGGGCGATGCCGTCGTGGGCGATGT